>NZ_DCSO01000065.1:2838-9556 GCF_002325665.1 Methylophaga sp. UBA1464 | reverse complement strand
CGTGATGCCAGCACATAGCAGTGGGGCGGCTAATGCCAAATCCAGATTTTCCGGGATACGCAATACAAATTCTTCACGAACCACCAGGTGTTTAGAATAACCACCTTGAGTCATATCCCCAGTAATTCTATCTGGTGAGCCGTAGGTCAATGTAAAACCATTGCGGCAATACTGCTCATGATCGTTATGGCATTCATCACATTCCTGGCAGCTATCCACCATACAACCCACGGCAACATTTTCACCCACTTTAAACTTGGTGACCGCAGACCCCACTTCAATCACCCGACCAACAATTTCATGGCCGGGAACGACAGGATAGGATGATCCACCCCAGTCGTTTCTCGCCACATGTAAATCCGAGTGACAAACACCGCAATATAAAATTTCGATTGCAATATCATTCGCTCGTAATTCACGTCGTTCAAAAGATAAAGGTGCTAAGGGAGAATCAGCAGAATGAGCGGCATAACCGATAGTTTTCATAAGATAATTCCTAAATATAGCTAAACAAGTTGAGAGAGTTTTATGCGAGGTGCAGTATGGATAAATAGTAAATGTTTTAAATGGTATAAACGTAACATTAACCACAATCCAGGCGCAGCTCATCATTTAGAATGTGAACGTAAGTAGGGGGTTAAAGATCTATACCAAATGATCGCAATGCCAAAAGCATAAAGTAATAACTAATAACGGTGACACAAACAGCAATTAAAAGGCTCAAGTAAAAATGCAAGCCCATGTTCAGCAAAATAGGCAAGGTGATAAACAAAGCCAAAGAGGGAAGAACCAACCAGAAAATATTGGATGCCAAGATACTGATTTTTGTGACATCGCCCGTTTCTTGATACAACCAAATGATGGCAATAACTGAAATCAAAGGTACTGAGGCTATAATGGCACCAAAGATCGAACTTCGTTTAGCGACTTCAGAAATCACGACAATGACCACAGCGCTCACAAACACTTTAGTTATGTAGTACCACATAGGTCACCTGCATTAGTTGATAAAAATTTTGCTAGCACCCATAACTTTGTTCTATCTTAAATCAACACAACTCAACAATATCACAACCATGGTTCAGTTGTTTTACCCGCTCTGAATAACGCATCAAGAACGCTCTGGAAATTAGCATTTTTAGTTTGTTTTTTATGCATCATATACACAGGAAATGTGAATTCAGGGTAATTATCAACCTTAATCAAATGGCCTGAATGTAGATATTTTTGGACGACGCGCGTTCGAAAATAACCGCTCCCACCATTTTCCAGAATGTGCTGAAGCGCGAGCTGGCCAAGATTAATCGTCAGCTTGGGTCTTGCCAGATGGGGCAGAGCGATATCATGCTGTTTACGGAAATATTCTCCCCAATCTACATAGATATAAGGCTCTGCTTGGCTTTTAGCGGAGACAAAGATCAGTTTTTCTTCCAGAACTTGTTCGACCTGAATTCCGGGACCGTATTCTGGTTGATGCACCACAATGACATCGAGTAAACCTTGCTGAAGTTTTTGATGCAACGAGGTTCGTTCACCAATTTCTGCACTAATCGCCGTTTCGGAAATATCCTGACGAAGATTGTTTAACCATTGGAGCATTAACGGACTCCAAAGACTGATTTCGCCAGCAATGTTGAAAATGGTTTCGGTACCCGTCGGTAATGGTAAATTTCGCTTGGCACCTTCCCATGCCTGCACCATCGCTACCGCATGCTCAATAAACTTTTCCCCATCAAGCGTCGCCGTAGCACCGGAGCGATTCCTGACAAATAACCTGCAGCCAAGCTGATTTTCGAGATTATGTACACGAGCAGTAACAGTCGTTTGAGTCACATTTAATGTTTCTGCCGCAGCCCCGAAACTACCCAAGCGAATGATTTCCAGAAAAGTGCGTGCCTGATTAATATCCATCAATATCTTTGATAATAAATAAAGATATTATTCATTATACATATCTATATTGAGAGTCCAAACTACTCGCAACAAAGGTAATGGAAGAGTTTGGATAGTTGTATGAATGCAAAAAAACATCAAAATTACAATTATGATGTGGTGAAGTATTTCAGTGTCAGTGCGTGTATTTATTTAGTGCTCGGCACGGCAGTCGGCGTTTGGATTGCATCGGAACTTGCCTGGCCGTTCCTCAATTTTGATAATCCCTATATTACCTTTGGACGTTTACGTCCGGTCCATACCAATATTGTTGTCTATGGTTTTGGTGGTTCAGTGTTAATGGCTACTGCCTATTATGTGATCCAACGAACTTGCGGTGTTCGACTCTGGAGCGATGCCATGGCGTGGTTCACTTTCTGGGGTTGGAATTTATATGTCATTGGCGCCATGATCACTTTGCCATTAGGCATAACGCAAGGTAAGGAATATGCAGAACTGGAGTGGCCCTTGGATATTCTGCTCGCCGTAGTGTGGATTGCGTACACTATAAATTTCATCATGACGCTGAGTCAGCGTAAAAGCAGCCATATATACGTTGCCAACTGGTTTTTCCTGGCCATGATGATCATGTTTACGTATTTGCATGTCATCAATAGTTTGTCGATACCAGTAAGCATGTGGAAATCGTATTCCATTTTTGCCGGGGTCCAGGATGCGATGGTTCAATGGTGGTGGGGACATAATGCTATTGGCTTTTATCTGACCGCTGGCTTTTTAGGGATCATGTATTACTTTGTTCCTAAACAAGCTGAGCGACCAATCTATTCTTATCGTTTATCTGTCATCCACTTTTGGGCATTGATTTTTGGCTATGTCTGGCTCGGTGCTCACCATCTTCAATACACCGCTTTACCTGATTGGACGGGCTCTCTGGGTGCGGCCATTTCATTGGCGATGATCATTCCGTCCTGGGGCGGGGCGTTAAATGGGATGTTTACACTCAGTGGGGCGTGGGACAAACTTCGGACAGACTATATTCTGCGTTTTTTAATTGTATCGCTCGCCTTCTACGCCATGTCCACTTTCGAAGGGCCGGTGATGGCTTCCAAAACGGTCAATGCGTTATCGCATTACACAGACTGGACAATTGGGCATGTGCACTCAGGTGCTCTTGGTTGGGTGGCGATGGTTTCTATCGGTGCGCTTTATCATATGGTCGAACGTATGTGGAATACCAGTATGTTCTCTGTGCAATTAGTGAATGTGCATTTCTGGTTAGCAACCATCGGAACCGCTATCTATATTACGTCCATGTGGGTTGCCGGAATTATGCAGGGGTTGATGTGGCGAGCCTATGATGACTATGGCAACTTGTCTTATACCTTTGTTGAATCCGTGGCACAGATGCATCCTTATTACATTATGCGAGCAATGGGCGGATTTATTTTCTTTACTGGTGCGGTGGTGATGTTAATTAACGTGCTGGCAACGATTTATATTGCTAATAAAAAAGCGTCAGAAACAAAAATAACATTGCAAACTGGTTAAATGCTATGGAAATTTTGCTGCTGTTTCTAAAATTCATGCTGGTTTTTTTAACATCTAACTGGCTCGTTATTGTGACGACACTTATTGGTGTTTGTTGCATGCTGCTCATTGGTTTATGGGTATTTCATCCAGATAACAAAAAGGTATATGAGTCCTATGCAAATATTCCTTTAGAGGATTTATTAGAGGATGAAACGAGCAATGAAAACGATTCCAAAACATACTTTTCCATATTTCTATAAATGCGTATTTTAGGGCTTATTTTATTATTTTTTGTTATATTCCTGTTCAGTAATCTCTGGCTTTAATTAATACAAGCCTATTTGAAAAAAATAGGATCCATAATGAATTTACACCGACTCTCCAATATTTTGGTTATCACCGTGATCACGGCATTAGTACTCAGCCTGATAGTGATATTAGCGCTCGGTGGTTTTTCCTTACTGACCTATCTCAAGACCACTTTGATACAGATGTACGGTTTTGTGATCGCCGCTACAGCGTCGCTGTTTTTCTTTATGCGACTGATTCATCAGATGCATTCCCGTGCTTTTGTTATTTCCATGGTGATATTTATTGTTGGTATAGCCCTGTTTCTGTCTGTTTCGATTGGCAGAATGTATATGTTTCAGTACCCGATGTATGTTGAATCCTATGGTCCGGGGAAAGGTCCGGGCCTGCCATTAAATAACGTGCTGACATTTTTTCGGCATATCGGTCAGTTTGAATGGATTGAGGACATTGCCCATGATCCCAATAATGTGCCTGAGCCAATTGCTTCTGAGGCAAACGGTCAAGGTAATGTAACGAAAGTCACCCTGGAAACCAAAGAAGTTCTGGCTGAATTAGCACCGGGAATAACCTTTAATTACTGGACATTCAATGGAACTGTGCCAGGGCCGATGATTCGGGTTAAAGAGGGTGATACCGTTGAACTTACCTTACATAACCATATAAGCAGTTTGCATCAGCATAATATCGACCTCCATGCCGTAACAGGTCCGGGTGGTGGTGGCGAAGCTACCATTGTTGAGCCGGGGGAGAGTAAAACCATCCGGTTCAAAACGCTTAATCCGGGACTATTTGTGTATCACTGCGCGGTGCCTAATATGGCTGTCCATATGGCTCACGGTATGTATGGTTTGATTCTGGTAGAACCCAAAGACGGGTTACCGCCGGTCGATAAAGAGTTTTATCTGATGCAAGGTGAAATATACACAACGGGTGCTATAGGGCGAAAAGGCTTACAGGTGTTTGATGCCCGGAAAATGCTCGATTCACAACCAGAATATGTGGTGTTCAACGGTCGTACCGGTGCGTTAATAGACAATATGCAGGTTAAGGCAGGAGAGACCGTCAGGCTCTATATTGGCAATGGTGGCGTTGCGATGAATTCATCTTTTCATCTGGTGGGTGAGATTTTTGACACGGTGTACCCGGAAGCCTCAATGAACGGGGCACAGTTTAAAAATGTTCAAACCACCAATATTCCGGCAGGTGGCGCCACAATTGTTGAGTTTAAAGTGGATTATCCAGGACATTATGTCTTAGTTGATCATGCTTTGATGCGAACTGATAAGGGTGCATGGGGTGTGATTGAAGTGATAGGGGATAAAGATCCCAGTATTTTTGAGGAAATTGAAAGCACTTTGTGATTTTTTAACCCAAGCTTATTGCCGGATGAACCACGACGCAGCCAAATGAATTATCAGCGAGTGAACAAGCCATCCTGCCCTTATTTCGTCAGGCATTCAGAACGTTATTTTTATTTGGCGCCAGCTTCAGTGTGCTTGCAATATTGCTCTGGGGATTGGTCTTAAACGGTATATTGAACATGATTTCTATGGCAACTCCTTGTTTTGGCATCGCCATGAAATGCTGTTTGGATTCGTCGCAGCCATCATTATCGATTTTTTATTAACCGCGCGCGGTTCAGAGCTGCACAGGACAGCGGGCACCGCATGGCAGAACCTTGTCTATCACAGCAGGCGCTATGGCAACAATGATCCTGAGCGGGATCTCCAGAGTATCACTGGACCATAGCGGCAGAGCTTTATAACCAAAACGATTAATTTCCTTAGCATTTGTCTTAATTATTGCTGTCGGTTTAACCCGAACAATTTTAATTTGGTTGTTACCAACGCAAGTTTCTTTTTGGTTATGTCTCAGCGTTATTGCTTGGGTTACGGCTTACACTCTGTATGTCATTATTTATTAAGACGCCCAGACCTGACGGGAAACCAGGTTAGGCCGTCTTCAGCCTACCCTCTGACATAATCCAAGCCAAGCTACTTGATTATTTACGCCAGTAGTCGTTAGCAATGGCTATGGTTTTAAATTCAATTGCAACAAGCTCGGCGGCATCCATTAAAAGTGCAGGATCTTCTGCGTATTTTGCTCTTACACGATGTTTCGCACCAGCATCCGTTTGAATAGTACCAATAGTTTTTCGCACCAATTTAATGGCCAGCTGACGGCCTTCATAGGGGGTATCTGTCATTAAACTTGGTACATAATTGTCGTCAGCTGCCATCTCATTCGCTGATAGTTGGATTGGCATTAACAAAGGCAGTGTCATTAAAAATATTGAATAATAAGCTTTCATGTGCGGTATCCTAATGTTTGATTACGAAATGTTCGTACACTAACAATATTCTCGCAAAACAGGTATGTCAAGTACCTGTTTAAAATACAGGATACCAATGGGACCATTGCTAAAAGATCAGGTTTGTTATGCGCTCTATTCAACAAGCGGAGAGGTTACCAAAGCCTATGCAGAGCTCTTAAAGCCGCATCAGCTAACGTATCCACAATTCGTAGTGATGATGGCTTTGTGGCAGGACGATGGCGCTTCACCTACCAATCTCGCCAAAGCTGTTGGTTTGAGTAAAGCGACATTGTCACCTGTTTTAAAAAAGCTTGAGTCACACGGATATCTTAAAAGAGAGCCGGTTCCGGGTAATGACAAGGCGAAATCAATGTCATTAACCAAAAAAGGTCGAGAGCTTGCAACTGAAGGAGAGAACATTGCCAGGCTGGCCTTATGCGCTACTGGTTTGAGTGAAACTGAAGTCAAGCAGCTGATAACTATCTGCAATAAAATAAAAAATAATCTTTGAGTATAAAATTTCTACTTAGATTGTCTGTACAAAATAAAACAAATAGCATTGCCTTACAAAAAAACTACGACCATACACTGCAAAAAATATGTGCGTAAAATGTTTTAACCTATAAGTTCGAACATATTCTGTATTTAAATTTAATGTTTCACCCTAGG
>NZ_DCSO01000065.1:1160-2594 GCF_002325665.1 Methylophaga sp. UBA1464 | reverse complement strand
TCTGAAAGATCAACAGACCCTAGGTAACCAATCATCCGGAACTTGCTTTTAATTTAGGCTTCGGATTAATGCATACACTCAAGCAATAGTGGCTCATTTATTAAGAGTTGTTCCTAATCGTGGAAGTCACGGATGCGACCGAATAATAGTGGTGAAGCCGCTTTTCTACCTGGACATCAGGAGCCAAAATGATAAATCGATTGCCCCAGCAAACCACATCCCTTGACGATTTTGCAACGTTGGTCAGCTACTCGTTTATGGATACGCTGAATGCTGATCCTGATGCGACATCAAACGGAAGCGATCACTATCCGCGACAAGTCTTCTCAGGCCATTATGTCCCTGTCAGTCCCACACCACTCGAAAACCCTGAGTACGTTGCACACAGTAAAACGCTATTTCATGAACTGGGCATCGCCGACAGCATGGCTCATTCGACCGACTTTATGCGTGTTTTCTCTGGAAACCTTACAAGCGTTCCGGAATCGATGCGTAAGGTGGGATGGGCGTGTGGTTATGCACTTTCTATTTACGGCACTGAATACACTCAGCAATGTCCGTTTAATACCGGCAACGGATATGGTGATGGTCGAGCTATTTCAGTGCTGGAAGCTGTTATCAATGGTCAACGCTGGGAAATGCAACTCAAAGGAGGAGGCCGGACGCCTTACTGCCGCGGCGCGGATGGACGCGCTGTATTAAGGTCGAGTGTTCGAGAGTTTCTGGCACAGGAGCATATGCATGCACTCGGAGTTCCAACGTCACGGTCTCTGAGTCTTTATGTGTCGAAAACCGAAAAAGTAAGACGTCCATGGTACTCGCAAGGCTCACGTTCGATGGACCCTGATACTGTTATATTGGAACCGGTTGCCATCTCAACACGGGTTGCACCGTCGTTTATTCGGGTAGGCCAAATTGAGCTCTTCGGTCGTCGTGCCCGTAAAAACGCATACCCACAAGCGATGGAAGAGCTGGAAAAGTTAGTTTTACATCTGATCGATCGTGAGTATGCAGATGTTATTGACCAAAGCCTGAGCACTCCCGAAAAAATATTGTTGCTCGCACAAGAGTTCCGAAACCGGCTGACGTCACTCATTGCGAATTGGATCCGGGTTGGCTACTGTCAGGGTAATTTCAATAGCGACAATTGTGCGGCAGGCGGATTCACACTTGATTACGGCCCATTTGGATTCTGCGAACTGTTTGATCCGCTCTACCAGTCATGGACGGGGGGAGGGCAACACTTCGCATTTTTAAATCAACCCGTTGCTGCGGAACGCAACTTTGCCATGTTTTGTAAGGCATTAAAGCCGTTGCTGACATCGCATCCGGACACTCTGCGAGAACTGGATGAGATTCAAAGCAGCTTTGCATCGAAAATGCAGATGGAAATGGAAACAATGTGGGCAGCGAAGCTTGGACTCGATAGCTTTA
>NZ_DCSO01000065.1:0-1073 GCF_002325665.1 Methylophaga sp. UBA1464 | reverse complement strand
TTGGCGAGCTTGCATCGCTGATGATGCATACATCTGTGGATTACACCATTTTCTTTCGAGAACTCTCAACAGTGCCTGACGATATTGGTCCACTCAAAAAAAGCTTTTACCAGAACCCGACGTATAACAAAGCCCCCAAAGAGATGAATAATCGCTGGTCAGAGTGGCTCGATAAATGGAAAGCACTTATCTTTAAGGACCACACGACTTCAAGTGAGGAGCTTTCAAGCCAAATGAAACGGGTCAACCCAAAATACAGTTGGCGAGAGTGGTTCGTTGTACCCGCTTATCAGCAAGCGATGGCGGGGGACTATGCTCTACTTCGGGAGCTGCAAGAAATCATGACCAACCCATACGACGAACAATCCAAAGAGGCAGAAGCGAAATACTACCGGCTGAAGCCAACAGAATACTTTGAGGTCGGTGGCTTATCCTATTACAGCTGTTCGTCCTGACAAGTTGCTTACGCCAAATAGCCTGAGCCAGTTGCCCTATTACTTATCTTCCGGGCGGGGTTATCCTGAATAAAACAAAAGTATCTTCTATTCAAATTGAAAATGTTGTCGAGGTATTACAATCGTAAACGCTTAGATTGCTAAATTCTGAAACAGCTTTGAATCGATCACAGTTGCTTTGCATAAAGCATTCATCATTATCCGGAATCAATAGATCAGAATCTGAGTCGACCTGTTGATATTTATTTAACATTCGCAAGCTCAGACAAGCATTGACGCTCAGCCAAAACCGGTTGGCATGAAGAAAGTTCTCAAGCTTGTCAGCCGGGGTTCAATCGGGGAGAATCAGGCCCCTGAATTTTACAATTATAAAAAGTCATAAAATGGTCACCGGTGAACTGAAAAGCCAAGTCGATAAAATATGGGAAACATTCTGGACAGGGGGCGTCAGTAATCCGCTGACCGTTATCGAACAATTCACCTATCTGTTGTTTTTACGCCGGTTGGATGAAACTCAACAATCGGAAAACAGAAAAGCCAATTTTATAGGCGGGCAGGTGAACGAGCTATTCTATAAGCCGCACCTCCAAAATTTTCGTTTTTTCACGTTTCTTGAAC
>NZ_DCSO01000089.1:91979-95967 GCF_002325665.1 Methylophaga sp. UBA1464 | reverse complement strand
AAGATGTATTAAGCAAAGCCAATTTCAAGGTGCATCTGCTCGCCGAAGACCTATTGGTCGCCTTACCGGTAAAAACCCAGCAGGATGACCCTTTTAAAGTGTTCACGCCTTATTACCGTCGCTGGCTGCAAATCCTCGAAGATATTCAGCAAGCCCCGTATGCCGAACCAAAATCACAGGGTAAAGCCCTAAAACCGGATCTATTGGCATGTGACTGGGCCGGAGAATTTCGTGATGATTTATGGCCCGGCAACGAACAAAAAGCCTTAGAACGTGTTTCGGCATTTTGTGAAATCAAACTCGATGATTACAAAACTCAACGCGATTTTCCCAGCAAACCGGCCACCAGCACCTTGTCACCATATCTGGCCAACGGCCAGTTAGGTCCGAGAAGATTACTGGCCACCATTCAGTTTTATTGTGGCGAAGCTAATCGTGACTGGCGTCATGATGACTGGTTACGTGAACTCGCCTGGCGGGATTTTTACAAACAATTATTGCTGTATTTTCCACGCATCAGTATGGGTAAGGCATTCAAACCGGAAACCGAAAAAGTTATCTGGCGTAATGATGAAGCCGGTTTCAAAGCCTGGTGCGAAGGCAAAACCGGCTTTCCGATTGTTGACGCTGCTATGCGTCAACTCAACCAAACCGGCTGGATGCATAATCGACTCAGAATGATCACCGCCAGCTTTCTCAGCAAACTGCTGTTACTCGACTGGCGACGTGGTGAACAATATTTTATGCAAACTTTAATTGATGGTGAATTCGCTGCCAATAACGGCGGCTGGCAATGGAGTGCATCAACCGGCGTCGACGCCGCGCCCTACTTTCGGGTGTTTAATCCAACATTGCAATCCGAACGTTATGACCCACAGGGATTGTTTATCAAACGCTTTGTTCCGGAATTAAAGGATGTGCCAATCAAGCAACTGCATAATCCACCAGCAGAGCTACGAGACCAATGCGGCTACCCGCAACCGGTGGTGGATTACAAACAGGCCAGAAAAGATGCCATTGCGGCATTTAAGGATTTGCCGAAAGATTAATTTTCAATTGAATCCGAAGCTTTTGGTAACTGAACTCCAAAGGTTTAACCCGCAGATTACGCAGATGGACGCAGATTTTTAATTAATATTCATCAAAATTAATCAACCACAGAGACACAGAGGGCACGGAGGTTTTAAATAAACTATCCGTAAATTATCAAGGTATTTTTGGTAGGTTGGGTTGAATGCAATGAAACCCAACAAATATCGAATATTCAAGCCAAAATGTTGGGTTTCACAAGCTCAACCCAACCTACCTTGCTTCCCCAATTTGATCTTGGCATGCTTCCTTTGTTTTTTGATACAACCCCATAAAATGTTGAGCTACCACTGATTCTCCACCGCTTAATGAATCATATTCTTTTAATAAATCTTCCAATTTTATTATCAAATTTAGTATTTGAGCAGAGTAGTCCTTAATAGAAGTACATAAATTAGAATTTCCTAAAGATACGAATGTTTTTTTGGGCGGAGCCCATCCCGGTTTCAAAAATTGATTTAGAGGACCAAAAGTAAGTACTTCTTCACCAGAATCATTTTTTACATCGATTTGTAAATGTGATTCAATTTTTTGTTCCAAGCCGGAAATGAGTCGATATAGCTCATTTTTTTTTGCTTCGTTTTCTAAATGATTGCGAGTGGCTAGAAATTCTGATTTTTGAAGTTTAACAGCTCTAATAAGTGTTATCAGTGCAGCTATGGCAATTAAAGGGTTTAAAATACCACCAAAAAAATCACCAAATACTCCCCAATCAGAAGGATTTTTTGAAATAGTCCAATTGAAAGCAAAGTAAGCTAAAGAGTAGGACGTTATGACAATTACAGAAACTATCGTAACGAAAAAAATTATTAAACTTTCCATATTCTTCAATAGTTTCATTAACTGTTCCTATCAAATATCAAGCATCAAGAAGCTGTAAAGCAGAAAATAATTCATGTATTTAAAGTTAAATCTGCGTCCATCTGCGAAATCTGCGGATAAATATTAACCCCAAAAAAACTCTGTACCCTCTGTGTCTCTGTGGTTAATTACTTATCAAAAGCCCGAATAGCCTTAGCCACATTGTCAGCCAAATGCAACGGATTTATCGTCCCAACCACCACACTAGCCACCGCCGGGTTAGCAAAGATCATTTCAAAGCTGGCACTGACACTGTCTTTGGTTGAGTTGGCTGGCAAATGCCCACTGGCAAAGGCCTTTTTGATAAAGATGGCTTTATTGAGCTGTTCAGCCGTATCTATCACGATTTGTTCGTCCTGATAGGCGAGGTTATGGGTGACCATGACGATATCGGACTTTTGCAGGGCGAGCAGGCCGCCGTCGACGGTTTTGCTGGAGATGCCGGTGGCAGCAATCAGACCTTGTTGTTTAAGCTCATTGAGGGTTTCCAGTGCCCGATGCTGTTCAATGATCGGCACATCGTTGCCGTCGGAGTGAATCAATACAATATCAATCACCTCACGTTTGAGACGTTGCAGGCTTTGTTCAACACTTCTAATAATTGCATCACGGGAAAAATCGAAATGTGACTCACCGGTATTGGCATCAAACTGTTCACCGGCTTTGGAGCAGATAATCCAGTCGTGCGGTAGTTGTGGCAATAACTCGCCGAGACGTTGTTCGCTGTTGCCGTAGGCGGGTGCGGTATCAATCAGATTGATGCCTAAATCCCAGGCTTGCTGCATTAAGGCGAGGGCGGTTTCATCATTAGGAATGGTGAACGATTCGGGGTATTTAACACCTTTATCGCGTCCCAGTTTGACGGTGCCAAGCCCCAGCACAGAAACATCCAATTGGGTGCCGGGAATATTTTTTTTAGGTAGCTTGTTCATTTAGTAAATGCCCGATCCCAAAGCGGTTCGGCCAGTTGTGCCAGGGGCAAAATATGCTGCTCGGGATGCACCGTTTTTTGCACCTTTTGCTTTGCCAGCGCTTCAATGACTTTATCGGCTAGATCGGGTGATAAAGCTAACTTGGTCGGCCAGGCAATATGCAGATTGTTACGACTGCTGACATAGGCGCTGTCGGGACGTGCAAAACCGCTTTGTTTTGGTTCGGCGCGATTAATATTATGGGTGGTCCATTCCAGTTCCGGCAGGGTAAACCACGGCAGGATTTGTTTAAGTAAATCGCATGCTTCCTCAATCAAACTATCTGGATCTTTGCCGACACCTTCTTCAGCAATATTACCGCCGAGGTACCAGACGATATTGCCGGTTTTATCGGGATGACTGCTGATGGTGGCAATTGGTTTGCTGCCACTGCCGAGGCTATGGGCATAAATCTGCGGTAAAGGATTAGCCGGATCTTTAGCTTTGCAGAGCAACATTTGTAATGGCCGTTTCTGCATTTTGGGTTTGCTCAGTTGCAGGCTTTCTAATATCTCGCCTGTACCTTCGCCAGAAGTAAGCACAAACTGCTGTGCCTGAATTTCCAGTTCATCACCAAAACGCATGGCGGTAATGTTGCCATCATGTTTTATCCATTCCAGTATGCTGTCAGGCGTTTTTAAAATCGTTGCGGCATAGGGTTTGATTAAGGCTTTGAGTAAACTGGTGACATCCAGCACCGGTTCATCCAATTGATATAACGCGCCTTTAAAACCGTCATCGGCAAACAAACCATTGCGCTCAGATTTAGGGATATTCTGCATCCGGCTTTGTAGCGCTTTGCTGGCAAAAAACGACACCATTTTGGAAGACAGGCTTTGGGTGGACCAGAGCAGTTGATGTTCGGTAAACACGTTAACGTCGGATAAATCAATTTCACCGTTGCCTTGCAGACAGGCTTTCCAGCGGGCGGGCATACCGCTGATGGTTTGCGCGGCGTTAGATAAAATGCCATTTAGTGCGTATTTGCTGCCGCCATGAATAATGCCCTGAGCACTAAGGGTCTGGGCATGACCAATTTTCTGATTTTCCAATAGCAGGCAGTGATT
>NZ_DCSO01000089.1:88795-91899 GCF_002325665.1 Methylophaga sp. UBA1464 | reverse complement strand
ACTGGTTTTCCAGCAACAGACAGTGATAACCCAACTGGCTCAGCCGATTATGCAGCCATAATCCGGCAATGCCGGCACCAACTATAACGACGTCTGCTGTAATGATGTTTTGACTCATGCGTTGCTGAGTTTCTCGTCCAGTGCTTCACATAACCAGTGACCAATCAGGATATGGCCTTCCTGAACCCGGGCGGTTTCGGTATCGGCGACACAGACACAATGATCAGCGATAGCTTTAAGCTGTCCGCCGCTTTGGCCGGTAAAGGCAATGGTTGCACAACCCGCTTTTTTGGCAGTGTTAATGCCGTTAATGACATTGGCACTGTTACCGGAAGTCGATAAACCAATTGCCACATCGCCGGGTCGGGCCAGCGCCTGAATTTGCCGATCGAATACGGTTTCAAAGCTGTAATCGTTGCTGTGTGCAGTGAGAATTGAGGTGTCGGTCGTCAGCGCAATTGCGGCCAGCGGTCTGCGATCTTCTTTATAACGAATCACAAATTCCGCCGCCAGATGCTGGGCATCAGAAGCGCTGCCGCCATTGCCGAAGAACAATACTTTATTGTCATTCAGCACGCAGTCGCTGATAAGGGCCAATAAATCATTTAATTGAGGCTCCATTTCAAACAAGCTTTCAATCATCTTTTGGTGGCGTTGCAAGGTGGATTTAAATGACACGGCTTACCTCATTTCGGCTCTAGTGGTAGTATTTGTGGTTTCCTGCAAACAGTGTAACAAAACGCTGTGCGCGATCGCACAACTCACTGCTTGGCAAAGCCTTTAGATGGCCTTAATGAAAAAGAATTCCTGTTATTTGCGACAAGATTTGGCTCGGGCCTGGGCCGATAAACCGGTGTTTGATGTTGTGGCCAACATTGACGGTGAGATCTTTCGTGATAAGGAAGGCCGCCGGACCTTGCGCTTCGAGCTGAATGATCACTCGTATTTTCTGAAATATCATCAAGGTGTCGGCTGGGCCGAAATCATTAAAAATCTGCTGCAAATGCGTTTGCCAATTATCAGTGCCCGCAATGAATGGCAGGCGATTCACTTTCTCGAAAAACACGGTATCGAAACCATGACGCTGGCCGGTTATGGCGAACAGGGCATTAATCCGGCGGCATTACGTTCGTTTGTAATTACTGATGATCTGGTGAATACCATGAGCCTGGAATATGTTGGCGAGCAATGGCAACAACGGCCACCGGGTTTTGCCACCAAACAGGCGCTTATCCGCAAGCTGGCCAACATGGCGGGCACCATGCATAAAAACGGCATGAATCACCGCGATTTTTATCTGTGTCATTTTCTGTTGGATGAACGCTTTGCCGAGAACAATACCTTCGATGACAACACGCCGGTGTATCTGATTGATTTGCACCGTGCGACCATCAGACATAAAACACCGAAACGCTGGCAGATAAAAGATCTGGGAAGCCTGTATTTTTCGGCTTCCAGAGTACCTTTGACTAAACGGGACAAATTACGCTTTATGCAGATTTATTCAGGCTTACCCTTGCGTACGATGCTGAAAGAGCAGGCCGATTTATGGCGTGAGGTGGAGCGTCGCGCGCAGAAGTTGCTGGCGGAATAATGGTTATGCTGAGTGCTCAAAATTTATTAAAAGAATTACCTGTCGCTTTTCCGGTTGAACTTGAGTTGGGTGGGACGAAATACCAAATCCAATCAATGTTACGTTTTCTGGCCGGACGGCGGATTGTTTTACATGCCAGCAATGACAGTGGCGAATTTGTGCTCAAAATCTTTGCCGCGCAAGGCAAAGGTCAGCAGGAATATCAACGCGAACTGAAAGCGCATCAACATTGCATGCAAGCAGATATTGCCGTAGCACAGATATTACATAATACCGAAGATCAGCAGGGTGTCAGCTTTATTATCTATGCCTTTTTGCCAAAGGCAGTCACCTTAAATGAATTATCAGAGGACGCGTTCCCACTTACAGCATTATTTGATTTGTTTGGACGTTGCCATCATCAGCGGTGTTATCAGCAGGATCCGCATCTGGATAACTTTGTGTTATCCAATAACACATTATATTTACTGGATTTAGCGTCAGTGGTTATACAAAAGAAGCCACTGAAAATGGTGACTTGCCTGAACAATCTGTCTCGGTTAATTGCCCAGTTTCCATTGCATCAGCAGGAATGGTTGTTGAACGCCTTACCGACATATTTTGCGGCTCGAAATATGGTGCTGGATCCGATTGTTGAACAACAGTTGCTTGGTAAGGTCAGCAAAGCTCGACTTTATCGGCAAACGCATTATCTGAAAAAGCAGTTTCGATCCTGCACTATGACACGCTATCGAAAATCGCTAATGATCGAAGCGGCCTGGCGTGGCAATTTATCTACCGCTTTAACAGAGCAGCCGTTAACGTTATTAAATCAAGCCATGCAGGATGGAATCTCTCTGAAAAAAGGCAACTCTGCAACTGTTGTCAAAAGTGAACTGGCGGGACAGCCGGTGGTGATTAAACGCTATAACATGAAAACGCCGTTACATTTTTTACGGCGTTGTCTGCGAAAAAGTCGCGCCAATGTGTCCTGGTACAATGCCAATCTGCTGGAATATCTGGGCATTGCCACCCCGCGACCTTTAGGCTTTGTGGAACAACGATTTCTTGGCCTGCGGCAAAAAGCCTATTTTATCTGTGAACATATTGTCGGACGTTCTCTGGCAGAGCTGGATGATTCAGAAATTCAGCATCCTGAAATGATTCAGCAAATCAGCGAATTATTTGAGCAGTTACGTCGCCATCATATTTATCATGGCGATTTAAAAGCCACCAATTGGCTGGTCGATAATCAGCAAAAAATCTGGCTGATTGATTTGGACGCGATGCAGCAAATCACAAAAACCGGTTTCAAGCGTTTACATAGAGAGGATCAGCAACGATTTTTACGCAATTGGCCGGTAGGTGAAACGCGTCACCTGTTAACCAAAGCGATCAAAGCATAAAGGTAGTCATACAGTGTTAAACGGAACGCATTTATGAAACTGGCGGTATGCCTGTATAAATATTTTGCCTATGGCGGCCTGGCGCGTGATTTTCGGCGGATTCTGGAAATCCGTCGTGATGCCGG
>NZ_DCSO01000089.1:83126-88706 GCF_002325665.1 Methylophaga sp. UBA1464 | reverse complement strand
TTGATGTGTATTACATTGAATGGCAAGGCGATCCCATTCCCGGTTTTAACCAAATACCAATTTCAGTTTCAGGGCTGACAAATCATGCCAAAGTACGCGATTTTTATAATAAATCGCAGCCATTAATTGCTGCCGGTCATTATGATCTGGTGATTGGGTTTAACAAAATGCCGGGCCTGGATTTGTATTACGCGGCCGACCCCTGTTATCTGGCGCGGGTCAGGCAAGAGCCAAGCTATATCGTCAAACAGCTTTTTGGCCGGGTAAGATTCTACGAAGCCTGGGAACGGGCCGTTTTTGGACCACAAAGCCACACCGTATCAATGATGATCTCATCGGTACAGCGCAAACTGTTTGAGCAGTATTATCAGACGCCACCGGAAAGACTGGTCGACCTGCCGCCCGGTATCGATCCAGATAGAGTGCGTCCGGATGACTGGCAAATACAACGTCAGCAATTTCGCCAGCAATTATCGTTAAATGCTGATGACTTTTTACTGCTGATGATAGGCTCCGGCTTTAAACGCAAAGGCGCTGATTTTGCCATTGAAGCCATGGCCGCTTTACCACAGGCGTTACGTGAAAAAACACATTTGTATGTGGTGGGTGAAGATAATGCCAAACCCTTTGAACAACTGGCACAAAAGCTGGATGTCGCTGAACGAACCCATTTTATGGGTGGACGCGATGATGTAGCGAAATGGCTATTGGCGGCAGATGTATTTTTACACCCGGCGCGTTCTGAAAATACCGGCACCGTGATTCTCGAAGCCATGGTGGCTGGCCTGCCCAGTATGGTCAGCAGTGCCTGTGGTTATGCCAATTATGTTGAAGACTCAAACGGTGGTGAATGTATCGACCAGCCGGAAGATACATCAGCTTTTACACAACAGTTGGCTAAGATGCTTGATAAAAAACGCCTGCAGCAACTGTCACAAAATGCGTTGGATTATGCCGCCACACATGATTTGTATAGCATGCCGCAGCGCGCTGCGGAGTTGATTTTAGAGCTGGCTGAGAAAAAACGATAAAAAAATGACAAAGCCCTAATCGGGCTTTGTCATCCATTCATCAAACTTATTTGGTGACCAGAATATCTTCCATCACCAGATATTGCAGATCCGAACCATAGAACATATTCAATGCATCAGTAGGACTGCAAACCATGGGCTCACCACGACGGTTTAGTGATGTGTTCAACACTACCGCGTTGCCGGTGAGTTTTTCCATTTCCTCAATTAGTTCGTAATAACGTGCATTGGTTGCACGGGTCACGATTTGAGCCCGAGCAGTTCCATCTTCATGCACGACTTCCGGAATACGTGATTTCCAGCTTTCCGCCACATCAAAGGTAAAGGTCATATACGGGCTGGGATGATCAGTCTGCAGAATTTCCGGCGCCACTTTATCCAGCATACTCGGGCAGAAGGGGCGCCAGCGTTCACGGTATTTGATTTGGGCATTAATGCGATCAGCAACGCCTGAATGATTTGGCGAACCGAGAATACTACGATTACCCAACGCTCTAGGCCCGAATTCCATACGACCCTGAAACCAGGCGACCGGATTACCATCAGCCAGAATTTTTGCCGTGTCGGCACACACATCATTTAAATATTGCCAGCTGACCGGCTGTGTATAGCGTTCACAGGCTTCAATGCATTGCTGGGTGGTATAGGATGGGCCGAGATATACATGATCCATTTTTTCCACTGGCACACCAGCCAGTTGTGAAGCATAACTGGCCGCGCCAATGGCCGTACCGGCATCACTGGAAGCCGGTTGCACGAACAATTCTTTGACACCGGGCATGGCAATAATGCGCTGATTGAGTTTGACGTTTAATGCCACCCCACCGGCATAAGCGACTTTACCCGTTTCACGAATAATATCGCCCAGGTAAAAATCAATCAGATGCAAAGCACATTTTTCCAGCAATGCCTGAATGCTGGCGGCATAATCAATATAGGGCTCGTCCTTTTCATCACCTTCACGCATCGGGCCCAGCCATTCAATGAGTTCGGGGCTGAAGAAATAACCTTTGCCATTTTTTTTATAGCGCCGGAAACCAACGGTATTGACCAGTTTGGTGTTGACCTTGAACTCGCCATTTTCACAATGAATCAAACGTGAGAAATCAAAACGGTTGGGATCACCATAAGGTGCCATGCCCATGACTTTAAATTCACCATCAAGCATTTCAAAACCGAGATATTCGGTCATCGCGCCATAAACACCGCCGAGTGAATCGGGATCATAAAATTCTTTGATTTTGTGTATTTTGCCGTTTTCGCCATAACCGAAAAACGTGGTGGCATATTCCCCTTTACCATCAATGCCGATAATCGCGGTTTTTTCCAGAAAACCACTCAGATGATAAGCGCTGCTGGCATGGGCCAGATGATGCTCAACCGGGACAAATTTAACGCGCTTTGAATCAATGCCTAAATCATCCAGCAGTTTCATCACGTTTTTGTGATTACGCCAGTAACGACGATTACCGGAAAATAAAGCAGTCAATGCTCTGTCAGGTGCATACCAGTGACGTTTGGCATAATGCCAGCGAGCAGGTGATTGCAGGCCAATCTGCGCATAAGGAAACGCGACGATATCTATCTCATCAGGGCGGATACCGGCCTGTTCAAGGCAGTATCTGGTGGCTTCATAAGCCATCTTGCCCTTGGCATGCTTGTCACGCAGGAAGCGTTCTTCTTCGGCAGCTGCCACCAGTTTTCCATCAATATACAAAGCAGCTGAGGCGTCGTGGTTTACCGCGCCGGAAAGGCCTAAAACGATCATAAATTATCTTCGAGTTGCGTAAAAATGTTGTTCAGTATATCAAGCGTGGAGGGCGGGAGACCATTTAACCTGTCAGAGGGCCGTCATTAATCGGCGTAAACCCCTGCGGGGAGATCTGGAAACCATTTTGACGGGCCTGATTGATATCAATTTGCACCAGCTTATCCAGTGAAGACCATGCCGCTGGCGCATCACGTAGATTTTTAGGTAACCAGCGATTCGATTTCCAGTTCATGAAATGGAGATACATAAATTCCCTGTTATCTCTGTCATTGGTCAGGTGACCATCTTTCCAAAACCATTGTTGAGGATGATCTGAACTTCCATCAAGCCACTTAATTGGTGAGAGAACCGTACTAAACTGTTCCTTATATAAAACCCGTCTTTGATAAGGCGAGCTGAAAGACCACAACTTGCGTAACCACAATGGGTGATTTTTATGGCGAACAAACAACTTGGAAAATTTTGATTCATCCAGGCCGAGATGTTTGTCCATTTCCATTAATTTCTGCCAATCTGGGATTTTTCGAAACGCCTGTCGATATTTATCCGTATTGCGGAAAATAGCGAAATGCCCTGAAAGACGGCGGTTATGTGTGCCGATAACATCGTATTTTTGCAGTAAATCGTCAGTAATAAAGCTTCTTATCTGACCATAGATAATATCAATATCCCCAATAGCAAAAAAATCATAATCCTTAATATCTGATTCATGAATAAACCCTAAGGCAGGCTTCAAATCACATAATTTATAAGGGCTTGTAGGATTAAAATGGATGGCTAAACGATCACTTACCAAGCGTTTATATTCTTCAAAAGTCATAGGCACATAGCTGACATTTGAGCACTGATTTATCGGCTCACCACAGTCGGTGTAAAAAAGCCAGTGGATGCCCGGATTACGACTGCAGCTTTCGAGGTATAACTCGAACCATTCCGGCCATTGACCAAAATAGGGGATAACAATCACAATTGTCGGTTGTTTCAAAAAAAGTTACCTATAAAAATGCTGATGATTAAATCGACTTCAAAAACAGTTTAATTTGTATGCTCTGGATGAACAGCTATGAGTTCTGCCAGCTTATTTTGCCAAGCTACCAGTATAAATAATATGAGATAATAACCTCTTTAAATGAAGTGTTTTCGTTTTAAACTAATTTGCTGGCATTCGTTTAAAACGTCAATTTGAATTAGGAACCGTTAGCGCCCAGATGATAAGCCTAACTTTCATTTAAACAGTGTGTAGAACCTCGAAATAATATGATGTTAATAAAATGCTGAATCGCTTAAAAAGTTTTCCTGCTGCTGAAAAAACTATTTTCGTTTTAATGAATATATGGCTAGCGGGTTTTTTTCTTTCTCCCACCGGCAAGCAACACTATCAATTCTTTATTCTATCAATCGTATTAAGTGCTTTCTGGCTGATTTTTGCTCAGAAAATTAACTACAGAAGCCTGTTAAACTCCAAAGTATTAATGTCAGCCTCATTTTATGCCTTGCTCTTCCTGATTAGTATCGCCTGGTCTAATGATCTCGGTTTTTCTGCTAAATTCAAAGACATCAAAACTTTTTTGTATTTGATTTTTTTTGCATTGGTCTTTTTGTACGTGATCAACGGCCAGTCAAAAAGGATGATTACTGTAGTCAACATTTTAATTGTTGCTGCTGTTATCAGTTTATTAATCAATTTGTTTGTTTTCTATGCAATCAATGGAGAAGACATGTCTGCCAGATTTTTTGGAATGGGCAGATTGTGGAATCCACTTTGGGCCGCAGCAATGTATGGGGCAACAGCATTAACCATACTGGCCATTTTGTTGGATAAGTTTAATCAGTTCAAGCCAGTATTCAGAGGTATGTTTTTACTCGCATATGTATTGATGTTGGGTGCGGTTGTTCTTACCCAATCCAGAACACCTATTGCAGCAACGATAATGCTCTCTTTGTTTATTGTGATGGTGTCGCAACAATCATTAAAAATAAAAATAAGTGTTATCTTAACAAGTGGAATTATTGGTGTAATAACACTGTTATATTCGCTCCCCTTTATTCAGGAACAGATGGGGAGAGGCCAGAGTTACCGGTTAGATCTTTGGTTTGGTTTTATAGAACGGGCGAAAGAACACCTTTTTCTCGGTCATGGTGGTGGGTCGAACGTACCCATTTCTTCACCCGTCGATTATGTTGATGGCTGGTATCACTATCATAGTACCTATGTTGCTTCTTTAGTTGAAATGGGGCTGGCGGGACTTTTTTTGCATCTGCTCCTCATCGTCACCACCTTGTCTGCTGCATGGAAAATGCGGAATATTTTTATTGTTAAAGTTGCCGCGATAGTCTTTATCTATACCTGTATTTTAGGTATCACATTTGGTCATGGCATATTGACGCGGATGAATTCACAATGGCTGATTTTCTGGATGCCGTTACTGGTTATTGCTATCTATGAAATCAGCAGCAATAAAATGTCAGTTCGGAATGACTCTCCGGATGTCCAATAAGAACGTAGCAGCTGATTTGTCTTAAGCGTTTAACAGGCGTGAAATCCGGGAATTAGACCAAAATGCCTGTTTAACAGCCGAGTCGGAGAATAAGGTTTCCAGTCTGCTATTAATGGCTTGTTTGTTGGCTATTGAGGTTTCGACGTTAGCTGTTTTGATTAAAGCATCGCTCAGTGCATCAATGTCTCTGAATTTAAATAACTGACCAATTCCATCAATGATTTCAGCGCCACCGCCACAATCGGTGCAAATTATGGGCAAGTCTGCTGCCATGGCTTCA
>NZ_DCSO01000089.1:70129-83082 GCF_002325665.1 Methylophaga sp. UBA1464 | reverse complement strand
GCTGCCATGGCTTCAAGAAGCACCATTCCGAAAGGCTCGCGGTCTGAACTCAAAGCAAATACATCGAATGCCTTAAAGTAGCGTCTGGCTTCAGCAACCGAACCAAGAAACAAAACATGGTTATCAATATCGAGTGCTAGCACTAGTGTTTTAAGTTCTGCTTCCAGTTTTCCTTTACCAATTAAACAAAGCTTTGCATTCTCTGGAAGAGAGGGTAAGGCTTTTGCAAATCCACGGATTAGGGTTTGTGGATCCTTGTCAGGGTGAATGCGACCGACACTTCCCACTATCCAATCATCCATACAAAGATTGAGTTTTGCTCTGGCCTCAGGTTTTGGCAAAAGCTCACTTTGTACTAACTCAACATCAATACGATTGTAGAGCGTTTGGATCTTTTCTTCCGGCCAATCCGGCAAATGACCTCGGATTTCATCTCGCACTGCATTGGAAACTGCTAATAATGTTAAACGTGATTTAAAAAAGTTGACTAAAAAACGACGTCCGGGACGATCAAAGTCACCAAAAGAATGTCGGATACTCAAGATGGGCAAATGAGTCGCCAGAGCTGCGATGTAAGTTGGTTTCGCTCGGTGTGCGATGCAGGCAACAAAGTTGTATTGCTTGGCAAGCTGATGGATTTTTCTGATGATGCCAAGCTTGAGCCCACTTAATTGTTTGCTTTTGTAATTAAGGAATATCACTTCATCAGAACAGGCTTTTTCTGCCACGAGCGGATCGGGTTCACCTGATAAAAATACGGTAATCACTTTATAAGGTGTGTCTTTAAAAAGCACGGCATATTGGCGCGCGCAATCCAGAAAGGGGTCGTAGTAACTGTGACAGATATGCAGAATGTACGGGGTTTGCTTAGTGTTTTCGATGCTGGTCATAGTCTACGTTTCCGCTAATGCGTGCGTTGCTTGCGAGGCGTCAGTTTACGCCAGAGTTTTTTATCTTTGGCACGAAGCTTCTCGACTTGCAGATAGGCTTTAAAAAAATACAAACGATCCTTTAAAGTCCAGCGGTGATCTGCATGACGATTAAAACTGGATAAATCCCGTTTCATCGCCAGTTTTGAACTGAAACGCCAGCGCAGTTTTTCCAGATCAATCAGACGAATCTTCCATTTGCCTTTTTTGTTTAACTTAACAAACACGTGCTTGGAGTAAAAACAATTATGCACGTAATGTGAGCGGTGCAGCTTACGTGTCAGTTTGGCAAGCTTGCGAATAAGTTGATAGCGTTTTTCCTTGGTCAGCTGTGTCGGGTCAAGGTTATCCAGAGAGGTGTAGTTATCCAGCGCTTTGGTGATTAAAACGGCACGGTCATCTTGTTTGCCAAAATACAATGGGTTTAACGTGGGGATTTTCAGTTTTTTCAGTTGCTGAATATTTTCCAGCTCTTTTTGAAACGTGGGGATTCCTTTGAACGGATGCCGCCAGGTCCGGCTGTAGTAATTTTGCTGGCGTTTCACAAAAACCTTGGTTATGCCTTTACGGGTATCAAACTCCGTACGTGTCACGCCACTCCAGCCACCGCGTGCTTCATTAGGTGCATCAAACCAGTTTTTGGGTAAAGACCAAACGCGTTCAAAAGATAAAGCTCTGCGACTCGACCAATAAACACGATTGATAAAAGCGCTGGTTTTTTTATTGAAAATAGCCATCTTTCAACTCGTTGATGACTGCAGTTGTCGTAAAACCTGTTCAGGCTGGATATCTTGCATACATTTATGATGCCCTTCGGGGCAGGTGCGTTGAAAACACGGACCACAGTCCACGGGAATTTGCAGAATCGTGGCATTATCCGATAAGGGGGGCGTAAATGCCGGTGACGTTGGTCCATAAATAGCAATAAGCGGTTTTTGCAATGCAGCAGCGATATGCATTAATCCGGAATCATTACTGACCACCTGGTCGGCTGTGGCAATCAAATCAATGGCTTCACCCAACTGGGTTTTGCCGCACAAATTAATGACATTCTGTTTATCGGTAATGCCTGCGACAATTTGTTCACCTGTCACCGCATCGGCTTTGGAGCCCATAATCAATACTTGCCAGCCTTGCTGAGTAAGCAGCTCCCCTAAAGCAGCGTAATGCGATGTCGGCCATTGTTTGGCCGGACCAAACTCTGCGCCAGGACATAAAACCAAGCGTTTTTGCTCAGCCAATTTAGCTGGATTTAACTCACTGGAAACGGCTTCTGCAATCATTTTAGGTGGCAGAAAGTCGGGTGCTATATGTGCTTGGGAAGCAGGATGAGCCAACGCAACAAAGCGTTGCACCATAAGTGGTAATCTTTGTTTATTCAGTTTGCGGGGATCATTAAGTAGGCCATAGCGCATCTCGCCTAACCAGCCTGTGCGTTGTGGAATATTGGCAAACCAGGGGATTAGCGCTGATTTCCAGGAATTAGGCAACACAATGGATTGATCATAGTTCCTGTGACGCAGACCGAGACCAATCTGGCGCCGCTGTTTCCAGCCGAACACACCATGCGTTACCGGCATGCTTATCGCTTCACGGATTTCGGGCATACGGGCCAGTAATGGACGAGTCCATTCAGGTGCCAGCACATCAATATGAGATTGCGGATGTTGCTGTTTAAGTGCAGCAAATAACGACTGTGCCATTACCATGTCACCGACCCATGAAGGGCCAATGATCAGGATGACGTGTTTAACGGACATAAATGATTAATGCAGCGTGCTGTGCGCCAGATAAATAAATATCACGCCAGCCGCAATTAATGAGATCTGCTGTAGTGTCTCTGAAGGTTTCACTTTGCTGTGCAAGCCAGGAATCAAATCAGCCACCGCGATATAAACAAAGCTGGAGGCTGCCACCACCAGAATGTAGGGCAAAAGATGCTGCATATCGGCCAGCAGGAAGTAGGCCAGAACGGCACCCACCACGGTTCCCAGACTGGAAAGCATATTGAAATAAAGTGCTTTGCGGCGCGTATAGCCACTGTGCAACAGGATCACAAAATCGCCCAGTTCCTGAGGGATTTCATGTGCTGCGATTGCCAGCGCGGTAACAATGCCCAGATGCACATCCGTTAAAAAAGCTGCAGCAATCAATACACCATCGACAAAATTATGAATGCCATCGCCGATAAGAATTAACGCTCCTGCGGCTTTCTTAGGTTCTTCATGTTGGTGGTTATGATGATCTTCACCAAGTTCTGGAATGTTCTCATGGCCATGATGGCTATGGCAATGTCGCCATAACACCATTTTTTCCAGCAAAAAAAAGCTTAACAAACCAATGAGTAATGTCAGTCCAAGATGATGGGGATCGACAAAATATTCATGCTCAATCGCATGGGGAAGTAGCCCTAAAAACGATGCACCAAGCAATGCTCCAATTGCAAAGCTAACCAGATGGGGCACAGCATAATGACGGGTTTGAGTCGGTAATAGCAGAAAGCTTGAGGCAATTATGACACTTAGTAAGCCGCCGAGAATACTGAAGATGATTATCCAGAGTAATAAGTCCATATGCACCTGAAACAGAAAATGAATGCGCAAATCATACCTTATTCAGCCGCTATCCATATAAGCGACGCCATTCGCCCGGTGACGCCATCGCGTCTAAAGGAGAAAAAACGGTCTTTTTCGCTATAGGTACAATAATCCCCACCATAGATTGCGGTAACACCCTGCGCAGATAGGCGTTGTCTGGCAAGCAGATAAATATCGGCCAAAAAACGATCTGAATGTGTTGCAGTAAAAGCGGATTCTGCATTGCCATCACTGGCCATAAAAGCCGATTTTACTTCCGGTCCAACTTCAAAAGCCTGCGGACCAATCGCTGGCCCTAGCCAGACAATAATTTCTGATAATGGCATATTGAATTGAGCCAGCGTATTTTCAATGATTCCGGCTTGCAAGCCACGCCAACCTGCATGAATCGCAGCCACCTGCGAACCCGATTTATCAGTCATTAAAACCGGTAGACAATCTGCCGTCATGATGGCACAGACGGTATTTGCCGAATCACAGAAAATCGCATCGGCTTCAACATTGACTTGCCATTGATTTGCCTCAATAACATTGCTGCTATGAGTCTGTTTCAGCCATAACGGTGTAGCAGGCAGTGATGCGGACTGAATTAAGCGCTGTCGATTAGCAATCACTAAAGCGGGCTCATCACCGACATGATCGCCTAAATTGAGCGAATCAAAGGGAGCTCTGCTCTGCCCACCGTTTCGGGTAGTGGT
Organism: Methylophaga sp. UBA1464; assembly: GCF_002325665.1. Taxonomy (NCBI): domain Bacteria; kingdom Pseudomonadati; phylum Pseudomonadota; class Gammaproteobacteria; order Thiotrichales; family Piscirickettsiaceae; genus Methylophaga; species Methylophaga sp. UBA1464. Next base: position 78,858 of record NZ_DCSO01000089.1, on the reverse strand, counting down.
TATTGCTTTAATATGCTTTGGAGCCGGCCAGTTTACCGTTAGAACAGAATCAGCCATCACAGCGCGGCACGTGCAGATAATCACGCCAGGCGGAAAACAAATTTTCGTCACTGGCTGCACAGGTAGAACGTGGCGTTAAACTTCGACTGAAAACGGCCTCGTTATCCAGAGTACAGGCAAAGGCACCTGCTTCTTTAATAATCAGCTGGGCCGCCGCATAATCCCAAATCTGCTGGCGACCATGCAGATACAGTTGAGCTCGGCCCGCCGCCAGCCAGCACAATTCCAGAGCAATAGACCCCAGGCTGCGTTGCGAACCATAAGGTTTTTCATCAACCAGCCTTTGGCAAAGCGATTTGGGTAAACGCTTAAAATCAATGATAGCCAGGGTCTGATTCAGTGCAAGGCCTGAGATCTCAGCATTAAGTCGCTGACCATTCAACCATGCACCAGCCCCTTTTTTAGCCGAAAAACATTCATTCATCACCGGGTCATAAACCACCCCGAGCGTGACCTCACCTTTTTCAATTAATGCCAGAGAAATGGAAAAGAAAGGCATGCCGGAGGCAAAGTTACTGGTGCCATCAATGGGATCCAGACACCATAAGGCTTCTCCGCTGTTCAACAGTTCAGCCTGCTCGTTTACGGTCATTTCTTCGCCGAGTAATTTAATCTCGGGAAAATCCCGCTGTAAAACCTCGGTCATTTTCTGCTGCATCAATTTGTCAGCGACGGTGACCACACTGCCATCGTGCTTATATTGACGACTGACAGTCGTAAATAAAGGCATCAAATGTTGCTGAACGGTCTCAGTCAGACATTGCTGCAGTTGGGCGAGGTCGGTATCCATGGATAAAAAGTATATCAGCGATGTAAGGATAATTATTCAAACTCTGCGATGCAGTCTGTAAACTGCTGATTCATTTTGTCAGTTGAAGCTTTTTTATGCGTGTTCCACGATTTTATTGCGCCTGTCTGGTGCCTGCGACATCACCAATGCTTTTACCGGATGAAGTGTTTCGCCATGCCGTACAAGTATTGCGGATGAAACCCGGCGCATTATTGAACTTGTTTGATGGACAGGGGCTTGAGTATCAGGCGCAACTGGAGCAGGTGGACAAACGCCAGGCCACTGTCATTCTTCAGCAGCCAATAACAACCGATAACGAATCTCCCCTGGATATTCTGTTGATGCAAGGCATTTCACGCGGAGAACGGATGGATTATGCCATACAAAAAGCCGTCGAACTGGGTGTAAAACGTATTATGCCTGTGGTGACGGAGCGTTGTAATGTACAACTTTCGGGCGATCGCGCCAAGAAAAGATTGAATCACTGGCAAGGTGTGATGATCAGTGCCTGTGAGCAAAGTGGTCGGAGTTATTTGCCGGAATTATTGCCAATTACTGCATTTAATGATGCTCTGGAAAATACCGATGATAAATGCAAACTGGTTTTGGCACCGGAGGCCAAACAGGGGTTTTCCAGTATGACTAAAGCCAGCCGCATTGCATTACTGATTGGACCAGAAGGCGGTTTAAGTGATGACGAAATTGCGCGGGCGAATGATGCCGGGTTTACCGGTATTTGTCTTGGTCCAAGAATATTAAGAACCGAAACCGCCTCTGCAGCCGCATTGGCCATGGTACAGGCTGGCTGGGGAGACATAGGATGAATGACGGTACTATCGTATTGCTGATTCTGGCCGTGATTGGCTGGTTATGGTGGGATAGCCGTGGGGTTGCGGAACATGCCAGTCGTGTTGCCAGTCAATACTGTCAGTCGATGGGGGTCAGTTTTCTCAATGATACGGTGGCCTGGAAAAAAATCCGTCTCAGGCGTGGTTCGAACGGCAGAATGCAATTTGAACGAACCTATTTTTTTGAGTTTGCCAGCGATATGCAACAGCGTTATCGTGGTGAAGTCGTTATGTTGGGAAAACGCGTGAAGTCGATCCAGCTGGATCCACACCGTTTCAGTTAAGTCATCAGAGGAAGAGGGTATGACAAACAAGCTTGCATTGGTCGTTGATGATTCACGTGTGGCCCGCATGATGTTATGCAAACTTTTGCAATCCTCTGGATTTGAAGTCGTCGAACAGGGCAGTGCCGACGATGCTTTGGCCTGGCTGCAAACCACGCAGCAGTCACCGTTAATTATCTTTATGGATTTGATGATGCCGGGAATGGATGGCCTCACTGCTACCCGCCAGATCAAAAACGATTTACGCTGGCAAGCAATTCCGGTGGTACTTTGCACCAGCAATGACAGTGAAGCCGATAAATTATCAGCCCATGACAGTGGTGTGCTGGCTTTATTATCGAAACCACCCGAAGCCCGGCAGCTGCAAATGATACTTAATGATTTGCGTACTCCAGCAATAACGGGTGAAGCGGAACAATCAGTGGTACCTGAGCCTGCTGCTGACATTTCAGCAGCTTTAACAATGGATGAGGTGATGGCTCAGCTTGAGCAACAGGTATTACCTTCCTGGCTGCAGCAGTCACAAGATTCAGCGGAGCAGATCAGTCAGCAAATCGCCGAAAATATCGTCAGACAACTCATCGATGAAAGACTTAACGGATTATCCGAAAGGCTTTCAGCAGAAATAACAGAGCAGATAAGTGTGGGTGTGCAAGACAAGGTAGACCAACAATTGGCCACCCAGGCCATGCAAATGCAGACCGTACTGTCCGAAAAAGCCGCCGATGCTGCCGAAACAGCCATGCAAAACCTGAATCAGTCCAATCATTGGCAACAACAGGTGGCTTCTCAGACAGAGCATTGGCTGACCCGTCAGCAGCAGGATCTTCAGCAACAATTGATGACCGCATTGCAACCGGAAATTGAAAAGGTGATTGCCGAACAGCTGGCAGCTGTTCCGGACTCAACCGCGCCAGCGCTGGAAACACTTCAGCAAGCATTGGCGCAACTGCAGCTCGTGCAGGATCAAATGGTTAAACGGCAGCGTATGACCAATGCATTACTGATGGTGGCACTGGCTGCCGGTGTATTGGCGCTGCTGCAAATCAATTTGTTTTGATGTGGTGCCGCCAAAAACGGTTTAAAAAAGTATGACCATTCAGGAGGCTCTGCAATGGGCCAGAGTTCAGCTGGATATCAGTCCAACCCTGCGTAAGGATATCGAAAGCCTGTTATGTCATGTGCTGAGCTGTCAGCCGTTACGTTTAATCAGCTATCCCGAACAAACGCTTACGGCTGAAGAGCAGCAGCAATTTGTTTCACTGATTGAACAGCGCCGGCAAGGTGTACCGGTTGCGCATTTAACCGGTGTTCGTGGATTTTGGTCATTGGAGGTTGCCGTTAATCAACACACTTTGATCCCGCGCCCTGATACCGAGCTGCTGGTGTCTTTGGCATTGGAAAAAATCCAGCCGGGGATGCGGGTGGCGGATCTTGGAACCGGCAGTGGCGCTATTGCCTTGGCCATTAAAGCCGAACGTGATGATATCTGGATGCTGGCAAGCGATTATTCGCTGCAGGCGTTAACTATGGCTAAATATAATGCTGAAAAAAATCAGCTTGCCGTGCAGTTTGTTTGCGGGCAGTGGCTGGAGTCAATGCACTCCTCAAGTCTGGATATCATCGTATCCAATCCCCCCTATATCCGTTCAGATGACCCGCATTTAACCCTTGGAGATTTGCGGTTTGAACCACTGACGGCATTGGCTTCCGGCGAGGATGGTTTGCAGGATATCCGGCAACTGGTTCAACAGGCCGCCAGAGTGTTAAAGCCCGAGGGTTGGTTAATGATTGAACATGGTTATGATCAGTCTTCTGCTGTACAAGGTATGTTTCAGCAATACGGGTTTAATGAGATACAAGCGTTTCAGGATTATGGGCAGCAGGATCGGGTAGTGATTGGCAAACGTGGCTAACGCTCGGCAAGCCTTGAATTGAGGTAACATACTGCAGATGAATGACGAACAATTACTGCGTTACAGCCGCCATATTTTATTGCCTGATTTTGATATCACCGGTCAACAACGTGTTTTGGATAGCCGGGTGCTGGTAATCGGTTTGGGGGGGCTGGGATCACCCGTCGCTTTATATCTGGCCGCTGCCGGAGTCGGGCATCTGGTGCTGGTGGATGATGATAAGGTTGAGCTGACCAATCTGCAGCGGCAGATCGTGCATCGTCAGTCAACAGTGGGTAAGAGTAAAACCAGCTCTGCCGCGGCCACTTTGCAAAATTTGAATGACACGATTAAGGTTGAGACCATCGATCACCGTTTGAGTGAGTCCGAGCTCATCGAGCAAGCTGATCTGGCTGATGTGATCGTGGATTGTACCGATAATTTCAGTAGTCGTTTTTTACTGAATCAGGCCAGTAAAAAAACCAGAACGCCGATGGTTTCAGCGGCGGCCATCCGTTGGGAAGGGCAAATTTCGGTATATGATGCTCGACAAGCTGACGCACCGTGTTATCGTTGCTTGTACGACGATAATGGTGGTGATATTCAACAAAGCTGTGCAGAGAGCGGGGTGCTCTCTCCATTGCTGGGAATGATGGGATCGATTCAAGCGATTGAAACGCTCAAATTGCTCGCCAATACCGGCTGTTCGCTCAGTGGTCGTTTGATCATGGTAGATGCCCTGGCCATGCAGATACGGGAAATAAATTTGAAACAGGATCCGGCCTGCCCGGTATGTCACGATAATGAGAATAGCTAAATGACAGTTAAAACGACCATACGTTTACCTCGCACATTGGTGAATGAGCTATTACATCAGGCGCAACTTTCACCCAGCCAGGAAATCTCCGGCTTAATTGGCTGTCATGGGCAACGCTGTATGTGTTACCCGATAGACAGCGTCAAAACGGATGCCAGCGTTTTATTTGCCTTGAGTGCCAGTGAACAGCTGGCCGCACTGAAAGAAATGAAAGAACGCAATCAGGAGCTGTTTGCTATTTATCACTCCCATCCTGATGCGCCTGCCTTACCGTCGGTCATCGATGATGATGTGGCCGATTATCCACAGGCTTTGTATCTGATAATTTCATTGAATACACGTGGTGTTCTGGAAATGCGGGGCTTTCAAAAGCAGGGACAGAACATCGAAGAGGTAAATTTGATTATATGAGTAAACTGGACGCATCAACATTACAAACGGCAGCGCAACAGGCGCTGGATGTGGCTAAAAAGCTGGGCGCTACAGCCGCTGAAGTTGGCATCAGCCAAAGCCTGGGCTTATCAGTCAATGTACGTCAGGCTGAAATTGAAACCCTGGAACACAATAAAGATACCGGATTGGGTGTGACGGTGTATCTGGGGCAAAGTAAAGCATCTGCCAGTACATCTGATTTGCGGCCGGAAGCCATCCATGAAACGGTAGCGATGGCCTGCAGTATTGCCAAACATACTCAGGAAGACAAATTTGCCGGTTTAGCCGACGCAGAATTAATGGCCACCGCATTTCCGGACCTGCACTTGTACTATCCCTGGGCGTTATCTCCGGAACAAGCCATTGCATTGGCAATGGAATGTGAGCAGGCGGGACGTGATTTTGATCCACTGATAAGCAATTCAGAAGGCGCCAGTGTGTCATCGCACGAAGGTCAGCGAATTTATGCCAACAGTCACGGTTTTATCGGTCAGACGCAATCTACCCGTCATAGTTTGTCGTGCACATTAATTGCTCGTGATGCGGAGGGAATGCAGCGCGACTATTGGTACGATGTAGCGCGTGACAGTCAGGATTTGGCTTCGGCCATTTCTGTTGGTCAAAAAGCCGCCGAGCAGACATTGAAGCGTCTGAATGCCCGTGAAATCGAAACTGGGCATTATCCCGTGATTTTTGCCAGTGAAATTGCCTCCTCTTTGTTTGGTCAGCTGGTTGGCGGTATTCGTGGAAGTGCTTTATACCGTAAATCCAGTTTTCTGCTGGATAAACTGGGCGAGCAAATTTTTCCATCGTTTATCCATATTCACGAACAGCCGCATTTATTTAAAGCCTTAGGCAGTTCAGCTTTTGACGCCGAAGGTGTCGCAACGCAGAATCGTGACATTATCCGCGATGGTATTTTACAAGGCTATGTTCTGGATAGTTACTCAGCCCGACGTCTGAACATGACGACCACCGCCAATGCTGGGGGTGTGCATAACCTGACAGTGGATAGTAACGATTTGTCATTTAAAGACATGCTGAAAGCGATGGATAAGGGCGTGATTGTCACTGAAACCATGGGCATGGGTGTCAATATTGTTAACGGAGATTATTCGCAGGGTGCGGCGGGTTTCTGGGTGGAAAATGGTGAAATTCAGTACGCTATTGACGAATTTACTATCGCCGGTCAGTTGCAGGATATGTTTAAAGGCATTCAGGCCGTGGCGAATGATGTGGATTTACGCAGTAATATCCGTAGCGGCTCGGTCTGGATCGATAAAATGATGGTGGCCGCGTAAAACCAGTCACAACAGATGCGGTAAATGAGAGATTAACAAGTTCCTAGCTCTGCATGCTATCCCGGACAAACTGCGTGATATCTGTCAGATAGGCGACGGCAAATATTGAACCCAACATCTGTCGCAGATTTTTGATGCGATGCGCGCTATGACTGCGTAGTGCATTGATCTGGCGGATTAAATCCAGTTCATCATGGAGCCAGTCGGTTTTATTATTGACCAGCTGACAATGAAAGACGTAATGATGTTGAGAGCTGAACAGTCGGTGCAGTAGCAGGTTTTTGGCCTCTGTCGATTGCAGCTCATGCTCACAGATTATCTGCCATGGCTGCTGCCCGGAGCGGTAACAATACAATCCCATGGCCTGGGTCACCATGTTTTCAGTGTTGACGGTTTTCAGCTGCAGGGTAATCCGTGGAATCGCATTGGAGATGACCTGCCATAGTTTTTTGTCAGTTTCATCTATTACCTCGGAGTACCCTGCAACGGCTTGCAAAACGCGTTTTTGCTGAATATCCAACCCAAAAAACAGCGCTGTATCAAGCGGGGTATGGCTCAGCATATCCAGATACACGCGGCTATGCTGCATTTGAATTAGATCATCTTCCCGACGCGCTAATGAATGTTGGTTATCGTTGATCGCTTTTTCAAAAAACTGATTCACGGCCCATGGGCATTGTGTCACCAGTCGCTGCAATCCCAGCTCGGTCTGTCCGGCAAATTTTTGTACGCGTTTCACTTCATAGGGAACGCTGCGTAAATTTAACTGTGGTCGCTGTGCCTGCCAACGAGTGAAATGCAATGTCACACGACTGCCAATGGTCACCGGCAAATCAGCATCAACCGATAAAGACAAACCGTTGATAGAAACTTCGTTGGTTTGTGAAACAATCTCCTGGCTGTTTAAAAACAGGTTAACCGGTGTGAGCACCGTATAGCGGCTCTGTTGTCGTTGAATATAGGGCTTCAGATTGCTGACCGGAGGTAGCATACTCGTCTGACCTGACTGGTCGATATCAATACTGTCGGCAGCAAGTGATGTATCGTCATGGTGTAACTGATCCAGACAGGCTGTAATATCGGTTATATGCAGCAGACGTTTTAAACTGGATACCTTTCCGGAAAAATCGACCGCCATACGCGGATCGACCTGAGCAATCATGTCGAAATTCGGATGGTAATCTGCTTCATTGATTTTCAGCGGGATCATGCTGAAATGTAATAACTGCGTGTCAGCTGACCATGGCCAGCATTGTTTTAGGCGTTGCAGTTCATTAAGACCGATAATGCTCATGCGGTCTGCAGTCAATGCAAAAATGCCACTGGTAAATTGATTTTGTTCAATCTGCGAGAGCAGTATTTTTATTTGCTTGAGTAAGTTGGGTGTATGGATAAAAATCTGGTCACAAAGGGTACTGCTGTGAAGTGCAGTAACAACGGGTTTATTATTTTGTTCACCTATCCAGCAAAGCAGGCTGGGTATCTGTCGGCTGTATAAACGTAATAGTGAATTCTGGGTCAGGTTGAGAATTTCATTAGTCAGATCGGTGGAACTGTGTTTTTGCTTATTGCTGAGCCAGTTTTGCCAGGCTTGTCTGACATCATTACCAACAGAATCATTGAATCGTAATACAGCAAATGTACGCTGTTCATCCTGCTCCAGACGGATAATATCGAATGCAATCAGCGTGGATTCAGGGCTTTTCGCATCAGGAAAGTGTTCGAACCCCACCTCGACCGTATCGTTTTTTTCCAGTGTGGCTACCCGTTTCATACTGACGCGTATAGCATCAGTACTGACATCCAGTGTCATCGCATGATAACTCAGCTCAGCATTGCGGATCGTGACGGGCAACGTCAGTAACACCCGCTGTGCCAGCCGCCTTAACGACTGATCAAGACGGATAAGTAAAACGCCATTATCTTCAACTTCGAAAGCTGGTGGTGTTTGTTGCTGGAACTGACGAACAGCTTGTATCAATGCTTCATAAACCCCAACAGTATAATGCCCCTCCATCCGGTCAATTAACTGTTTCAGGATAAGATAGCTGCGGTCATCCAGATAATGGGTGACACCACCGAATTCATAAGGCTGGCATTCTCCAGTCACCTTGCCGCGTAAATCAATAATGCGTTGACAGGTTTTTTGTAAACGTTGACGTTCCAGTTGTGCCAGAAAGGTTTGGTTTTGAGATTTGCTGCTTTCCGTCGCCATTGGGCTGGTTAATTTAATTCACTGGGCGTTTTGGCTTTAATGCTTAGCGCATGAATGGCTGAAGGTAATAGTTCAGCTGCAGCGTCT
>NZ_DCSO01000089.1:62637-70007 GCF_002325665.1 Methylophaga sp. UBA1464 | reverse complement strand
AGTTCAGCTGCAGCGTCATAAACAAGCCGATGCCGTTTGATTAGTGAGAGCCCGGCAAAAGCTTCACTGACAATAAAAACCGTGAAATGACCACCGCCAGTATTGCCGGCATGACCAGCATGCAGATGACTGTCATCGGTAATTTGTAACTGTGTGGGTTGCAGCTTCAGTAAAGCCTGTTCCAGCTTTTGTTGGGTAGTGGCGCTCATGGAAAAACCTTACGAAACGGTTAGACGGTGACTTTGCTGTACACATCGGCTTCGACATAAGGATCTGCTCCAGCCCAGATTTGGGCACTGCGCAAGTCGTCAAACTCTGCGACCACAAGACTACCACTGAATCCGGCTTCACCGGGATCTTCGCTATCAATAACGGGATGTGGACCCGCCAGCACTAAACGGCCTTCGTTTTGTAATTCCTGTAGACGGGCAACATGAGCAGGTCGTGCAGCCAGGCGTCGCTGCAAGCTATCGGGTTTATCTTCGCTGATGATGGCATATAACATCAGGATGCATCCTTCGAATTGGTATTGTCATTAATATGGCGAGACAGATAGATGGCCTGCCCGGCAATAAACACTACCGTAATGATTAATGATCCGAATAGTTTGAAGTTCACCCAGGTTTCTTCTGAGTAGTTATAGGCAATATAGATATTAAGAAAGCCGGAAAACACAAAAAACAGGATCCAGGCAGTATTTAATCGTGACCAGACCACCGTTGGCAACTGCAAGTGCGCGGCCATCAGACGTTCGAGTAATGTTTTATCAGTAAATATACGGGCGCCAAGAAAGGCTAAAGCAAACAACCAGTTCACCGCGGTCGGTTTCCACATCACAAATTCCGGATTTTGTAACCAGATGGTTGCCCCACCCAGCACCATGACCAGAATAAGCGTGATCATGTGCTGTCTTTCGACTTTGCCATGGCGTAACTGGCCCCATAGCACCTGTATCAGGGTGGCTACCATCATAACTGCTGTTGCAGCATAGATACCGGCAACCTCATACTCCTGACCATTCCAATGGTAGACGCCGCCACCGAATTTATAGGCAATGAAAAACAGAATAATGGGCAGAAAATCAGTAAATAGTTTCATCTTTTTTTTCAGTTATTACAGTGATGGCACATTCTAACGTAAAATCAATACCATGACGCACTATGACCTGCATTGCCATTCCACCGCCTCTGATGGCGCACTTTCACCTCAAGCACTTGTTGAACGAGCCATTCAGCAAGGTGTGGATGTGCTGGCGCTTACTGATCATGATGGGACAGAAGGCATTGTAGCAGCGCTTCGGGCGGCTGAAGAGCAACCATTAACGCTGATCCCCGGGGTGGAGATTTCGGTCAGCTGGTATAGCAGTACTATCCATATTATCGGGCTTAACATTGATATTGATAACGCAAAATTGCAAACCGGTTTAGCCAAAATCCGCGATTATCGCCAGCAACGAGCTGAAGAAATTGCGCACCGATTGGAAAAATCCGGCATTTCAGGTGCTTTGGAGGGCGCCGCTCAATATGCTTCAAAGACCATGCTGGGACGCATGCATTTTGCGCAGTTTCTGGTCGAACAAGGTCATGCGTCTGATACAAAAGACGTGTTCAAACGCTTTCTGGTTAGAGGCAAGCCCGGATACGTTCCGGGTCAGTGGACAGATCTGGAATCCGCCGTTGAGTGGATAACCGGTGCGGGTGGCCAGGCGGCTATTGCCCATCCGTTGCGTTATAAAATGACGGCCAGCAAGCTGCGTCGATTGATTGATAATTTTAAAACCGCGGGCGGTCAGGCGATAGAAGTCAGCTCCGGACATCAACATCCCGATCAATTAAGAAATGTTGCGGCGCTCGCCAAACAATATGATTTGCTCGCTTCCTGCGGTTCTGACTTTCATAGTCCGGATCAAAGCTGGAGCGAACTCGGACGTTTTCTTCCACTGCCTGCTTCATGCAAACCGGTATGGACGTTGTGGCAGTAAAACAGGCACAGCACATGGATTATGGTATATCTGTCCTTAAATTAACTAAGAAGGTTTCAACGATTTCACATGAGTCAGTATTTTCAAATTCATCCGGATAATCCGCAACCTCGTTTAATAAAACAAGCCTGTCAGATCATTATGAGTGGCGGCCTGGTGGTCTATCCGACTGATTCGGGCTATGCACTGGGATGTTACTTGGGCGATAAAGCGGCGATGGATCGTATCCGTCGATTGCGTCAATTGGATGATGATCATAATTTCACGCTGGTCTGCAGAGATTTATCCGAACTGTCGGTCTATGCCAAATTTAATAATGCGGTATTTCGTTTGATTAAGGCACATACCCCTGGCCCTTATACCTTTGTATTGCCGGCCACCAAGGAAGTGCCTCGAAGATTGCAACATCCGAAACGCAAAACCATTGGTTTGCGGATACCCGTAAACAATATTGCCCTCGCTTTATTGGAAGAGCTCAATGAACCTTTAATGAGTTCAACGCTTATTCTTCCGGGTGACACCATGCCGATGACAGAGGCAGATGAGATCGCGGATCAGTTGAGTAAACACGTCGATTTAATTATTGATGGCGGTGCCTGTGGCCATGAGCCAACCACGGTTATCGAGTTTATCAATGATTTGCCAGAAGTGGTTCGTGTCGGTATGGGCGATCCAGCACCGTTTGAGGTGGAATGATCGTTTATCTGCTGGTCATTATTATTATTGCAGTCGCTATCTGGATTATCGGGCTGCAAAATGCCGAAGCTGATTGGGGCGGGCCTTCTGTTAACTGGTTAGATGGCTGGACGCGTCTTATCTGTCGATATATTCAGCGTTTGCCAGAACAAAAAATTAATTTACCAGAAACGGGGCCGGCGATAGTGGTGGCCAATCATGTGTCAGGTGCCGATCCATTGTTGTTAATCTCCGCCAGCAAAAGACCATTACGCTTTTTGATTGCGCGTGAAGAATATGAACGACCTTTGGTTAGCTGGGTGTTTAAAAAAGCGGGTTGTACTCCTGTTGATCGCAATGGTCGTCCGGAACAGGCTTTAAGGCAGGCATTAAGGGCCTTACAGAAAGGCGAAGTGATCGCATTGTTTCCCCACGGAAAAATACATCTGGATAGTGATCCTCCCAGAAAAATCAAAGGCGGTGTAGGCCGTCTGGCGAGCTGGTCAGCTGCGCCGGTGTTTCCGGTTCGTATTGATGGGGTGACTGCTGAAGGTAAAGTGTTTACCGCGCCTTTTGTTCCGAGTCGGGTACAGCTGACAATGACACCAGCATTAATCTGCTCACCTGAATCTATGCTGCAATGCCTGCAGGATATTAGTGTGGCGATTGAGACGCCTGTTAATAGTAAACATCCATAGCGAGATGTTTGGTTAACTGACTATAATCAAAATTAATTCAACAGCTTAGTTGTTTTTCAATATGGTCATCTTTTTCTGATGACGTTCACTTGATTTCTGATTCGATACCCCCCATTTTGTAATTAACTTATTTTTTACAGGGATATTACGACGATGCAAATCGATAAACTCACCAGCAAATTTCAGGAAGCACTGGGGGCGGCACAAAGTCTGGCCGTTGGCCGTGATCACCAGGTAATAGAGCCTGCTCATTTATTGTTGGCATTATTGAACCAGCAGGGGGGAACGGTAAAACCATTATTGGCGCAAAGTGGTGTCAATGTGCCAGCCTATCAGGCGGATCTTGAAGCCCAGTTAAAGCGTTTCCCTCAGGTTGAGGGCGGCAATGGTGATATTCGTATTTCATCTGATTTGAACCGCTTGTTAAATCAAACCGATAAGCTGGCGCAGCAACGTCAGGATCAATTTATTTCCAGTGAACTGCTGATTTTGGCTGCAGTTGAAGAAAAAAATCAGACCGGTGAGTTGCTCCGTAAACATGGTGCTAACAAAACCAATATTAATAACGTGATTGATAAAATTCGTGGGGGCGAACGCGTGACTGATCAAAATGCTGAAGAACAACGGCAGGCGTTGGAAAAATACACTATCGATCTGACGGCCCGTGCCGAAAGCGGCAAACTGGACCCGGTCATTGGTCGGGATGATGAGATACGTCGCACTATTCAGGTTTTGCAACGCCGCACCAAAAATAATCCGGTGTTAATCGGTGAGCCGGGTGTCGGAAAAACCGCGATTGTTGAAGGTCTGGCTCAGCGTATCGTCAATGGCGAAGTGCCGGAAGGCATGAAACACAAACGCGTTTTGTCACTGGATATGGGGTCCCTGATCGCGGGTGCCAAATTCCGTGGAGAATTCGAAGAACGCCTAAAGGCAGTGTTGAGTGATCTATCTAAACAGGAAGGACAGATCATTTTGTTTATTGATGAAATTCATACCATGGTCGGTGCCGGTAAAGCCGAAGGTTCAATGGATGCAGGCAATATGCTGAAACCAGCTTTAGCGCGGGGCGAATTACATTGTATCGGTGCCACCACGCTGGATGAATATCGTCAATATGTTGAGAAAGATGCCGCCCTTGAACGCCGGTTTCAGAAAGTGCTGGTGGGAGAGCCCAGTGTTGAATCAACCATTGCTATTTTACGTGGCCTGAGTGAACGCTATGAAGTGCATCATGGCGTAGATATTACTGATCCGGCTATTGTTGCTGCAGCCACCTTATCGCATCGTTATATCACCGACCGGAATTTGCCGGATAAAGCCATTGATCTGATTGATGAAGCGGCCAGTCGGATTCGTATGGAGATTGATTCCAAACCGGAGGTTTTGGATCGGTTGGAAAGACGTTTAATCCAATTAAAAATTGAACGTGTTGCCTTGCAGAAAGAGTCGGATGAAGCCTCCAAAAAACGCTTGGATACGCTGGAAACCGAGATGAAAAAGCTGGCGCGCGAATATACCGATCTGGAAGAAGTCTGGAAGTCGGAAAAAGCGGCTTTACATGGCAGTCAGCACATCAAGGAAGAGCTGGAAAAGGCACGTCTGGAGCTGGAATCGGCCAACCGAAGCGGTAATCTGGAAAAAATGTCCGAGCTGCAATACGGCCGTATTCCGGCATTGGAAAAGCAGCTGGATATTGCCACTCAGGCGGAAATGCAGGAATTCACGCTGCTGAGAAACAAGGTTGGTGAAGAAGAAATCGCCGAAGTGGTTTCCAAATGGACCGGTATTCCGGTTTCCAAAATGCTGGAAGGTGAGCGCGATAAATTACTGAAAATGGATGAAGCGTTGCACGAGCGGGTAATTGGTCAGGACGAAGCGGTGAATTCGGTTGCGAATGCTATCCGCCGCAGCCGTGCCGGTTTATCAGATCCGAATCGTCCGAATGGTTCTTTCCTGTTTTTGGGGCCTACGGGTGTCGGTAAAACCGAACTATGTAAATCTTTGGCAACCTTCCTGTTTGATACCGAAGAAGCCATGGTGCGCATAGATATGTCCGAGTTTATGGAAAAACATTCGGTGGCGCGTCTGGTGGGCGCACCTCCCGGTTATGTGGGGTATGAAGAAGGCGGTTATCTGACTGAAGCCGTGCGACGTAAACCCTATTCAGTCATTCTGCTGGATGAGGTCGAAAAAGCCCATCCGGATGTATTTAATATCCTGCTGCAGGTACTGGATGATGGTCGTTTGACTGATGGTCAGGGGCGCACCGTGGATTTCAGAAATACGGTGATTGTCATGACATCCAATCTCGGATCCAATGTGATTCAGGAAATGGCCGGTGAAGATAATTACGAGACAATGAAAAATGCCGTCATGGAAATTGTCGGACAACATTTCCGTCCGGAATTTATTAACCGTGTGGATGATGTTGTGGTATTTCATCCGCTGCAAAAATCGCAAATTCGTGCCATTGCCGATATTCAACTGGAACATTTGCGTGCACGTCTGGCAGAAAAAGAGATGGGACTGGAACTATCTGATGCGGCGTTGGATATGCTCTCCGAAGCCGGGTTTGATCCGGTTTACGGTGCGCGCCCATTGAAACGGGTGATTCAGCATGAACTGGAGAACCCGCTGGCTCAGGCTTTATTATCAGGTCGTTTCGTGGCAGGGCAAGTGATCAAAGTGGATGTCCAGGATGAGGAGCTGGTTTTTACCAGTGAGTTGAGACACTAAGTGAAACCTGGCGAATACCGGGTTGGCGAAACATTTCACAGCCCGGTATTTTTTTATTCAACGTTCAGTTTTCTGTTGGAAAAATTAAAAAGCCCGGATTGTTCAGGCAGTAAACCTTAATAATCATCACTTATTCCGGGAAGGTAATTCCTGTAAAGCATTACAAGTCACTGATATAATGCCAAACTTTTCTCCCAATTCTCATAGGGCCCCAACTCATGTCTGATTTCGGCAAGTTTGTCGATGCCTTCACGCCAGCGGAAGTCGCGGAAAAAGTTAAAACCGTCGGTGTTGACAAGGCCAATATGTCACTCATTCCATTGGTCATTCTGTCGCTGATGGCGGGTGCGTTTATCTCGTTTGCTGCGATGTATTACACGGTAGTGATGACCGATGCCGGTGATGCCTATGGTTTGGCCAGGTTAGTCGGTGGGCTGGTTTTTGCGTTGGGCTTTATTCTGGTGGTCATTGCCGGGGCTGAATTATTTACCGGTAATACGCTGGTGGTGATGGCTTACGCCAAGGGACAGGTGAGTTTCAAATCCCTCATGCGGAACTGGGGCATTGTGTATGTCGGTAACCTGATCGGGGCGCTGGTGACAGTTTATCTGGTGTATTTATCGGGGTATTTGACCGATGGTGATTATGGAGTGGGGGTCACAGCGATAAAATCCGGTTTAGTTAAAGTCGATCATTCTGTCACCGAAGCCTTTGTCCGGGGGTTATTCTGCAATGTACTGGTCTGTTTAGGCAGCTGGATGGTTTATGCCTCTCGCAGTGTGACGGATAAGGTGATGGCCGTGTTATTCCCTATTTCAGGCTTCGTGGCTATGGGGTTTGAACACTGCGTCGCCAATATGTACATGATTCCAATTGCGATGATTGCGGCAACTGATCAAGCCATTGTGGCGGCAGGACATTTTGATGCGGCACAGCTGGCCACATTGGATTTTGCGGGTTTGATGGGTAATCTTATCCCGGTCACCCTGGGCAATATTGTCGGGGGAGCAGGCTTTGTGGCGATGGCCTATTATCTTGTTTATGTTTACGCACGGCCAAATCGCTAGAAATCAGGTGCACTGTTTATACAGTGCACCTTTCAGCATGATTACCAGGACTTATAAGGTAAAAATTTACCGTCCAGTGTAATCACAATCCGATCCCCTTTGGGATCGGGTTTTTTCTCGATATTCATCGCAAAGTCAATCGCGCTGACAATGCCGTCACCGCATTTTTCATGGACAATTTCTTTAATGGTCGGCCCATAAACCGACATC
>NZ_DCSO01000089.1:58933-62532 GCF_002325665.1 Methylophaga sp. UBA1464 | reverse complement strand
GACATCATTTCATAAAGACGATAAAGCAATGGATCGGTGGGCACGGTTTGCTCCCATTGTTTGTTAGGATACTTTTGCAAAGCCAGCTCGACTTCAGTACCCAGGTCCATTACCTGACATAGTTTTTTGGCTGTTTCGACTGGCATACTGTTCATGCCGAGACAGGCGGATGCCGTCCATTCCGGTGACATGCCAATGGCTTCACCGATTTTTTCCCAAGTCATTTCTTTAGTCTCTTTTGCCACCATGATGGCTTGCGTCATAGCAAGTTTATTCATTGTTACTCCAGGATGTCTGTTTGTATTTGGATAAAAAACCTGACACCCATAACAGATGCCAGGCCAACGAGGAAATTAATTCATTTTTTCTGAAAATTCGGCAGTAGGTGCACCGGTTTTGTAATGCGTCGCGTACAACATCCCACCAGTCAGTACCAGACCGCCCACCAGATTACCGAAGATAACCGGGATTTCGTTCCACAATAACCAGTCAGCGATAGTGATATCCGCACCCATCAGCATTCCCATAGGGAACAGGAACATATTGACTACGGCATGTTCGAACACCAATCCAAAAAACACTGCAATCGGTAGCCACATGGCCACGACTTTGCCGGCAACTGAATTGGATAACATGGCGCCAACCACACCCGTTGAAACCATCCAGTTACATAGAATGCCGGCGACAAAGACGGTTAACCAACCCGCGCCACCATGTGCTGCAAATCCTAAGGTTCGTGCTTCGGCTGCCTTGGCAATCGCCTGACCTGCGGCGCCCGGTTCAGTGGTGAATGCAAATGTCCAGGCGATGCCTACTAATAAAGCGGTGGTTAATGCACCTAAGAGATTACCCAAACCGACCAGCAGCCAGTTTTTCATCATCCCTTTGAATGTACAGCCGCGTCTTTTATCCAATAACGCTAATGGAACGAGGGCAAATACACCGGTCAACAAGTCAAAACCGAGTAAATTCAATAAGACAAAGCCAACAGGGAAAACTAGAGCACCAACAATCGGCAAACCCGTCTGAACGGCAGTGGTGACAGCAAATGCGACGGCCAGAGTTAAAATAGCTCCTGCCATATAGGATCGTATCAGTACGTCCCGGGTAGCCATTTTGAGCTTGGCTTCACCGGCATCGACCATTTTTTTGGTGAATTCACTTGGTATGAGATAAGACATAAAAACTCCAGATAGAATTGATGTAAACAGGTAAGCAGTTTGCATGTTTTATGCCTAACTTTATTTGTTTAACAATATCAATTACTTATTGTTTTTATGTGCTACTGAAGAGAGGGTGTTTGCACCAATTTGTATCGGATGAACGAAATGCATGCACAAGCATGAAGCGCAGTATCAGGAATACTATTGGTTTAATGAAGAATTAGTCCAGACAACGGTATCAAGCAAATCGGGCTGTGGCCGACCGATATAATATCCCTGTGCAAAATCAACCTCATAACCTCTGAGCAGCGCCAGTATGTCTGTGTTTTCAACAAATTCTGCAGTGGTTTTCCGGTTCAGTCCTTTGGCGACATCTACCAAGGCTTTGACAAAAAGCTGATCATCGGCATTTTTATCGAGATTTTTAATGAATATGCCATCAATTTTGATGATATCGACAGGCAGTTCACGCATGTAGTTAAATGACGAAAATCCAACTCCGAAATCATCCAGTGAAAATTGACATCCCAATGCTTTAATGGCGTGCATCATCGCTTTGGCCTGTTGCAGGTTGGAGACGGCAACGGTTTCGGTGATTTCGAAAATGATGCCTTTGGGATCCACAGCATAGTCAGTGATGGCATCTTCCAGAAGCGGCAATAATATCGAGGTATCAATCACCAGCCCTGATAAATTGATTGCAAAGGTGACTTTTCGTCCGAGTTTTTGTAATGCGCCTAATTGTTTTAGCGCATGCCTGATAACGTAATGATCGATTTGCTGAATCAAACCGACTTGCTCGGCAATCTGAATAAATTTACCGGGTAGTCGCATCTCACCCGTCTGCGGATCCCGCATACGGATCAATACTTCGTAATGTTCTATTTTGTCGGATTGCAATTCGAGAATGGGCTGATAAAACAACACAAACAGATTCTGTTCAAGCGCCTGTTCAATCCGATGTTTCCATAAAACTCGAGCCTGGAGTTGCTCACGCGTGCGATCGTCAACCGAGAATGTATGGAAACTGCCTTTGCCAATCGCTTTAGCCTGATACATTGCCAAATCCGCAAACCCCATCAACTCATGGATACTGGCGTCCTGCAATGGAAAATGCACAATGCCGATACTGGTTGAGACTTTATGATGAACCGTACCGTATTCAAGCTGAATGGTGCTTAGTTCATTGATTATCTTCTTTGCCAGAGTAATAGCACCCTCAGCATCACTTTCCGGCATTAATATTGCGAACTCATCTCCACCCAACCGGGCAACGAGATCGGTAAAACGAGTGACCCGTTTGAGCGCCCGGGCCACCAGAATCAGCAGTTCATCCCCTGCGCGGTGACCACTGGTATCGTTAATATCTTTGAATTGATCCAAATCGAGATACAGCAAAGTATTGCGATGCTGATAACGAATCGCCATCCGCAAGGATTTTTCAAACTCCTCAATAAATTTTCTGCGATTGCATAAGTCGGTCAGCGGATCATGTTCGGCCATCCAGACGATACGTTTTTCAGCCTCTTTTTTATCAGTCATATCCAGGCCAACCGATAAAATTACCGCTTGCTGGTTGTCATGTTCAAGGCGTGAATGCAACCAGGAAATCTGGCGGATAAGCCCGCTTTTATCAATGAGTTCGGCATCCTGTTGTGCAATACGCTGATGGCCCGCCAGTAATTCATTAAAATGGATATTGGCCTCAGTCCAGTGACTGGCAGGAAACATTCTGGCGACATTGGAATTGAGAACTTCAGTTTTGCTATATCCCGTTATTTTTTCGCCATAGTCATTAAACAGCGAAATTTCAAACTGTTTGTTGATGGTTATAACGATTAACTGGGCGGTATCGAGCAGGCTTTTAATGAAGTCACGATCTTTGCGCAGCTCACGATTTTTAATCTGTACCTGTTGGTTACGTAGCCGCCTGTGCTGATCAAGATGATCCAGCACATTTATCAGCTGGTGTGTAAGATGAGACAGGTCAACGACTTCCTGATCGAGGCTGCTGCTGATGTTTTCTGATAATAACTGGCGGGCTTGCTGATATTTTTTTGCTGACAGTAATGGTAATGCCAGCGATATCTGTTCAATCTGTGTTAAAGGTTGGGAGAGTCGGTGTAATACCCACCACGTTAATGCCATTGAAAAGCCTGTAATAAGCAAAAATGGCAGTAGATAAATGCGGGTGATCTGTGACGCTTCAAAATGACCATGCTGAAAGTGTAAATAGCCAATCAGTATCAGAATAATAAGCCCGGTCAAACAGCTGCCTAAAAAAATACTCAGAGCGGTTTTCCACTGAAGTTGGCGTTTTGACATCCTGGCCATTTTAATCACGTCCATGGGAAGTATTATGCAGACGATTATGGCATATCAATTAGCTGAAAAAATATAGACTACTTAACGTTGTTCACCACGAGAAACCCGATT
>NZ_DCSO01000089.1:53939-58876 GCF_002325665.1 Methylophaga sp. UBA1464 | reverse complement strand
ACCACGAGAAACCCGATTCAATACCCAATCTAAACCACTGGCCGGCAATACGCGTTTGAGATAGGCAAATAAGTAGGTCGGAAAGGTAACGTAGTAACGTATTTTAGGTCGGTTTGATTCAATTGCATGTACTAATTTATCAACAACAGCTTTTGCTGGAAGGGTGAAAGGTGCTGTTGGCCCAGGCGTTAACAGACGCCTTTCCATCGCGTTATAGTTGCTCAGATGAGCACTGTTATTTTTATCAATATGCTGTTGAAATTTTACAAAGGCATTTTGCCGGAAGTGACTGGTTATCGGTCCGGGCTCAATGAGAGAAATATCTATCCCCGTGCCTTTCAACTCTAATCTTAGCGTGTCAGCCAGGCCTTCTATGGCAAATTTACTGGCATTGTATGCACCACGATAAGGTAGCGCGATTAAACCTAATACCGAGCTGTTATAGATAATTCTGCCAAATCCCTGCTGTCGCATTTGTCTGATAACAAGGTTGGTCAGCTCCTGCGTACCAAACACATTGGTTTCAAATTGATCTCGCATTGCTTCACGTGATAGATCTTCCACTGCGCCGGGTTGGCCATAGGCGGCATTGTTGAATAACACATCGATTCGCCCATCGAAGGCTTTTAACGCCGATTCA
Source organism: Methylophaga sp. UBA1464 (assembly GCF_002325665.1). Lineage (NCBI taxonomy): Bacteria > Pseudomonadati > Pseudomonadota > Gammaproteobacteria > Thiotrichales > Piscirickettsiaceae > Methylophaga > Methylophaga sp. UBA1464. Next base: position 58,236 of record NZ_DCSO01000089.1, on the reverse strand, counting down.
ACCATCTGCCGGATAGCTGCGCTGTTATTCAAATCGCATAACAAACTACTGATGCCGGCTTCACAGAGCATGGATTGATCTGCAGGTTTCCTTACAGTAGCGATCACATGGTAGCCACGGCGGTGTAATATTTGAGCGGCTGCCAAACCAATGCCACTTGAACATCCGGTGATCAAAATATTACGACGTGTCATATTTGGCTTGTTTTTTGACATATAAGCAATCAGAGTATGGTTAAATTATAACGGCTAAACATTTAAGCACATTGACCGCTAAATGCTATAGACCGAATCATTAAGGTGGGCAAAACGCAGGTATGTTACAAGGAAACGACATTGGTCAGGCCGATTACGAACGGTTTAGACTTTTTTTGGAACAAGCCTGCGGCATTGTTTTAGGTGATGGTAAGCAATATTTAATTGTCAGCCGCCTCACTAAACTATTACGCGATGAGAACATTCCGTCGGTAGCCGATCTGCTAAACGCCATTCAACGTGGTCATCCACGTCATTTACGTGATTCGGTCATCGACGCGATGACGACCAATGAAACCTCATGGTTCAGAGATGGTGGACCATTTGAAGTCTTTGAAAAGATGACTCTGGCTGACCTGGAAACCCGGATTACTTCACCCTGTAAAATCTGGTCGGCGGCCTGCTCTTCAGGCCAGGAACCCTACACCATCAGCATGATTTTGAGTGAATACACACGCAAGAAACCAGACAGTCGCCTGAAAAGTACGCAGATCATTGCGACCGATATTTCTAACAGTATGCTTGCTTTGGCCCGGCGAGGTGTTTATGAGGAACATGCGTTGGTCAGGGGACTTTCTGCGGCAAGACGCCAACAGTTTTTCAAACAGCTCGAAGGACGCTGGCAAATTACTGATGAAATAAAACAGCGGGTGCAATTCAGAGAACAGAACCTGTTACAGAACTACACTGGTCTCGGCCGCTTTGATGTGATCTTCTGTCGTAATGTGTTGATTTACTTCTCAATGCAACGCAAGACGGACATCCTGACCCGACTGGCCCAGGCAATGAATCCGGGCGGATACCTGTTTTTAGGGGCATCTGAGACTATTAGCGGCTATACCGAAGCATTTGACCTGCAACGCACGCCGCATGGTGTGGTATATCGTCGCCGTTAACTTTCCGTTTTATCTGTTACAGACTTCACCATTGTCGGTTCGGCCGTTTTCGCTGTAGAGGATGTTTCCGGTTTTTCGCACCACCCCAACCAACTTCCGATATATTGCAATACTGTTCTGATTAACCGCCATAAACGCGGCAGTAGCCATATCATTAACACGATAAAAATAACAAGCGCGGCCAGGAACCAGATTGGATAAGTAAGCGCTGTCCACAGGCCGGCAATCACCAGCAAGTCTTCCGTTACGGAGGCCCCCCAGTTACTGAATGGCTCTGGTGAGGTGTTGATCAGTAATCGACTACCCGCTTTAGTGGCATGTGTGGCTGCAGCCAGACTGCCTCCCAGCAGACCCGCTGTAAGTTCGATTGCGGGGCTGACATCTCCTACAGCACTGGCCGCCAACATGGCTCCTGCCGGAATACGGATAAAGGTATGCAGGGTATCCCAGCCGGTATCGACCCCCGGAACTTTATCAGCAAAAAACTCTACGCAATACATGACAGCGGCGGCGGTCATCACTAATGGATCGCTGAGTACCTGTAACTCATCCGGTAAGACAATATGACCTGTTGATCCCATATAACCGAGCATAAAAACGGCAGCATACAGGTTGATGCCACTGGCCCAGGCGGCCCCCATACTCAGTGCAATAATACTCACAGCATCCATTTAAGACTCCTGTTTGTTATAGTGGCGAGGGTCTGGATAATCAGACCTTGGAGTTTATGTGGAGTAATTTGGATGATAACCCGAACAGAGCTGCTCGCCTATCTTGATGAGTTACTGGAACCATCAAGATTTCAGGACTATTGTCCAAACGGATTACAGGTCGAAGGTAAACAGCAGATTAACATCCTGGTGACCGGTGTCACGGCAAGTCAGGCTTTATTGGATGCAGCAGTAGCCAATAATGCTGATGCAATACTGGTACATCATGGCTATTTCTGGCGTGGTGAAGCGCCAGCGGTTACCGGGCTCAAATACCAGCGCTTAAAAACCTTGTTAACCCGGGATATTAATCTGTTTGCCTACCATCTACCTTTAGATGCGCATGCAGAGCTTGGTAACAACGCGCAGTTAGCCAAAATACTGGATCTTGAAGTTGATGGTCGTATTTCAGGAACCGGAGAACCCGCTATTGGGTTGTGCGGTTGTTTAAAAGTGGCGCAATCGTTAAGTGAATTTTCATCGTTTATTGCCAACCGGCTTGGACGTGAGCCCACAACGATTGCCGGCCATAATCGCGATATCAATACCCTTGGTTGGTGTACAGGAGCCGCACAAGGTTATATTCAGCAGGCGGCAGAGTTAGGTCTGGATGCCTTTATCAGCGGGGAAGCCTCAGAACAAACCACGCATCTAGCCCGGGAGCTTGGAATTCATTACATTGCCGCGGGGCATCATGCCACTGAACGATATGGCGCCAAGGCCTTAGGTGAGCATCTTGCGGAGCACTTTGATTTGCAACATCATTTTATCGATATTGATAATCCGGTTTAATGGATAAACGAACTGCCATCAGGATGGTAACCAATATGAATGACTATATAGACAGGCTTAAGCATTTCTTCCAGGTTCAGCTCTGGCAGGAAACTGCCGAAAGTGCCAGTAAAATGAAACGTGTGTTTCGCCACTTTGTACGAGTGGCATACGTGATGGTCAGGCAATTATCGACCGGCGAATTAAATTTACGGGCAATGAGTCTGGTGTTTACCACTTTACTGTCTTTGGTCCCGTTAATTGCTGTGGCCTTCTCAGTGCTTAAAGCATTTGGAGTGCATAATCAGATAGAACCCGTCTTGTTGAATTTCATGGCGCCACTTGGTGAACGTGGTGCAGAAATGACCTCCAACATTATTGGTTTCGTGGAAAATGTCAAAGTCGGTGTACTCGGATCAATTGGTCTGGGTATGTTGTTTTACACGATTATTGCATTAGTGCAGAAAGTTGAAAGTGCATTTAATTATGTCTGGCGAGTGAAACGGCCGAGGACCCTGGCAAGGCGTTTTACCGATTATTTAAGTGTCGTCATGATTGGACCCGTGCTGGTATTTTCGGCTTTAGGCCTTGCTGCGACCGTAATGAATCATGATGTGGTTCAGACATTACAATCGATAGAACCATTCGGTACGTTGTTACTGATAATGAGCAAGTTATTACCCTATTTCATGATTGTGCTTGCCTTTACCTTTCTCTACACTTTTATTCCTAATACCAAGGTGAAACTTGGGCCTGCACTTGGTGGTGCAATGGTAGCCGGTGCATTATGGATTGGTCTGGGAACCTTGTTTGCCACCTTTGTTGCTTCATCATCAAATTACACGGCAATTTATTCCAGTTTTGCGATTCTGTTTTTCTTTATGATCTGGCTTTATCTCGGCTGGTATATTCTACTGACTGGATCGCAGGTCGCCTTTTATCTGCAGCATCCTAAATTTGTCTTGATGGGTGGAAAAACACTGGTTTTGAGCCCGCGTTTACGCGAGAAAAAAGGTTTGTGGTTAATGACAATTATGGCTCGTCGGTTTTGTGAGCAACAGCCAGCATATACCGTCACTGAGCTGGAGCAGCTGACAGCATTAAGCAGTGAAAACCTGATGGATTTACTCAGTATGTTAGAGAAAGGTGGTTTTCTGGTGGAAGTGGCTGGCGATAAAATTTCCTATACATTGGCTGGCGATGTCAGCAAAATCCGTGTCAGTGACATATTGGCCAGTTTACGGAGTGCTGAAGAAGTCGGTATTTCAAAATTACAACAACATACTGAGCCGGGTATCGAAGCATTCTTTACCGAAATAAGTGAGGCACAGGAAAACGTTTTGGATGATTTGAGTTTGCGTGATTTAGCCACAGGTAAAAATAAAGCATGATTGGGAGCAATGCTTTTCGGGGCAAGCATATTCTGCTGGGTATTACTGGCAGTATCGCCGCTTATAAAGCGGCAGATCTGGTGCGTAGATTAAAAGAACACGGGGCTGAGGTCAGGGTGATGATGAGTCATGGGGCGACGCAATTCATCACACCGCTCACCATGCAGACTGTCAGTGGTCATCCGGTGTCGTTGAATTTCTTTGATGCTGATGAAGAAGCGGCAATGGGGCATATTAAACTGGCGCGCTGGGCAGACTGGATAGTGATTGCTCCC
>NZ_DCSO01000089.1:53459-53768 GCF_002325665.1 Methylophaga sp. UBA1464 | reverse complement strand
AGATTGTCTGGCAAAACTGACGCATGGCCATGCTGATGATTTGATCTCAACGGTCTGTCTTGCCTCTGAAGCGCCGCTGATACTGGCGCCAGCCATGAATAATAAGATGTGGTCACACCCTGCTACGCAGCAGAATTATCAGCTGTTAAAACAACGCGGCGTTGAGTTTTTTGGCCCGGAAAGCGGTGATCAGGCCTGTGGTGAACAGGGCGAAGGCCGGTTGATGGCGGTTGATGCAATTGTGTCTCTGCTGCTGACAAAACTTCAACCTGGCCCGCTCAGTGGAACACAGTTATTAATTACGGCAGT
>NZ_DCSO01000089.1:49289-53349 GCF_002325665.1 Methylophaga sp. UBA1464 | reverse complement strand
GGCAGGTCCTACTTATGAACCTATTGATCCTGTGCGCTTCATTGCCAACCGTAGTTCAGGAAAAATGGGGTATGCATTGGCGCAAGCGGCAGTGGAAGCCGGGGCAAATGTTACGCTGATTTCCGGGCCAGTGGCTCTGGGGACGCCGGATGGGGTGAATCGTGTGGATGTGGAAACAGCTCAGCAGATGTATGACGCCGTTATGCAGTATCTAACCCAAACGATAATTTTTATCGGTTGTGCCGCAGTGGCTGATTATCGCCCCGCACATCAGGCACAGGCAAAATTAAAAAAATCGACTAATAATGATTTAACACTGCAACTTCAATTGAATCCCGATATTATTAATACGGTTGCTAACAGTGATAACCGACCTGAACTGGTCGTCGGTTTTGCTGCAGAAACAGACGATTTGCAACAATATGCACAGCAGAAATTACAGCAAAAACGTCTGGATTTAATTGCAGCGAATCGAGTGGGCGATAGACTGGCTTTTGGTCAGGAGAATAATGCGCTGGAAATTTTCTGGGAGGGTGGCCATAAGTCTTTGACCGAAGCTCCGAAACTTGAAATTGCACGCGAACTTATAAAAGTAATAACAGAGCGCTACCATGCAAAAAATTCAATTTAAAATACTTGACCCGAGATTGGGCAAGTCGATCGAGCTTCCTGATTATGCGACAGAGGGATCGGCAGGCATGGACTTGCGGGCCTGCCTCGACGAAAACCTGACGTTACATCCTGGTGAAACTATCCTGATCCCTACAGGGATTGCCATTCATATTGATGATCCTGCTTTAGCTGCGATGATTTTACCGCGTTCAGGTTTGGGTCATAAACATGGCATCGTGCTGGGTAATCTGGTGGGCCTGATTGATAGTGATTATCAGGGGCAGATTTTTGTTTCCTGTTGGAATCGCGGTGATACCCCATTTGAAATAGTTGTGGGTGAACGTATCGCACAGATGCTGTTTGTTCCAATCATTCAGGTTGGTTTTGAACAGGTTACCGAATTCACTGCCAGCGAGCGCGGCAGTGGTGGTTTTGGTCATACTGGCAGAAACTGAGCACAACGGTGCTGTTAACCTTGCAAAATCTGAAAATCTTTCGCAGAAGGCTAAGCTCTCTGGCCATTTTGCTGATAATTTTGATTTTGGTTTCAGGATTGGCGGTAGCAATCTGGATCAATGATTATCAAAAACAAACTGCTTTAACAGCATTTAATCAAAAACAAACTGAAAAATTGGCGCTGGCTGCATCCGGGCTTACCGATCTGTTGCAAGTCTGGCAGCAGCGTTTTGTTGGGATGTCCGCAGCAGATGCAGAAGATCCGGTTGCCTATGGTTGGACTGATGCATCGAACGCGTGTGTATTTTCCACCATACCTTCTGCTCCGACATCCGAAGCCTGTATTCCCGTCAGTTTTGGTACGATTAACAGTCTTCGTCAGGCAGAAAAACAGGGTATAGCTGATATAGCGGTTATGCAGCCAAACACACCCCAGGCGCATATTTTGCTGGCTAAAAAGCTGGATGATAATGCTGGATATCTGGTGGTAACACTGCAGACAACAGAACTGGAGAATAAACTCAGAGAACGCTATTTAACAATTGGTTCAGGAAATCTGGCTTTACAGCAGGGCGCTCAAAACTGGTTAACACTGCTGGAGCAGGGCGAAAGTAAATTTCAGCAATCCAGTCGTATTTATACACAGGCTCTGCCGGGTGCCTATTGGCGATTAGCTTTCTGGCCGGCTGATCGAGTGCCTAAATCAGCTGCCTGGCCTGCATTAGCCATGTTAAGCATTATTATCTTTGTCTTAAGCTGGCTGGTTATAAACAGATTCAGTACGTTAAGACCTAAAAAACACGCACAGATCGGAGCTCGGCCCAGGCCTGTTGAATATGTGGAAAATGAGGTCAATATTGATAACACACCAACACCTGCAGTGATCCGGGTCGCGGCACCTAAAATCAGTAAAACAGAAGCCGTTGACAGAGTCAGACCCGTTGACATCAAACCCGTTATTTTTAAAGCCTATGATATTCGCGGTATTGTGGGTACCCAGCTCAGTGAACCTATCATGCGGGTATTGGGACTGGCGATAGGCACCGAGGCGCAACACCAGGAGCAGACAAGAATTATCGTAGGGCGTGACGGACGGCTTTCCAGTGAAAGTTTTAGCGATGCATTAATTGAAGGCATTCTGGCCAGTGGCTGTGATGTTACTGATATAGGTGCTGTACCAACGCCATTGGTTTACTTTGCTTCTCAGCATATGCAAACACATTGCGGCGTAGTCGTTACCGGCAGCCATAATCCACAAGGCTACAACGGTCTGAAAATTGTCATAAATGATAAGACCCTGTCAGGCGATGCGATTCAAGGGATTTATCACCGAATACAGAACTCTCGTTTGTATGATGGAGAAGGACAGCTGCGTCAGGCCGATATCATTGACAGTTATATTGAAAAAGTGAAACAGGTGATCACTTTATCCCGTCCACTGAAGGTGGGGGTGGATTGTGGTAACGGTATTGCCGGACGTGTTGTTCCGAAATTGTTAACAGCGCTAGGCTGCGATGTTCATGAACTGTATTGCAATGTTGACGGCCATTTCCCTAATCACCATCCTAATCCGGCTAACCCGCAGAATATGCAGGATATTTCCAAACTGGTCCGTGATAAACATCTTGACATTGGTCTGGCATTTGATGGGGATGGTGATCGGCTGGGTGTGGTCAACGGCGAAGGTGAAATTATCTGGCCGGATCGGCTTTTGATGTTATTTGCCAGCGATATCCTTAAACGTCATAAAGGTTCAACTATTATTTACGACGTTAAAAGCAGCGGATTATTGGAGCAGGTTATTACTAAAGCGGGTGGTAAAGCCATGATGTGCCCATCCGGGCACTCGTTAATTCGTGCCGAAATGTTAAAGCATGAAGCCAAATTGGCTGGAGAGTTGAGCGGGCATATCTTTTTTGCCGATAACTGGTATGGTTTTGATGATGCCTTATTTGCCGCTGGCCGTTTACTGGCACTGATTGCCGATGACCCTCAACGTCGTGGAGCAACCGAAATTTTTGCTGCGCAACCGCAGAGTTTCAACACTCCAGAAATTTTAATTGATTTAGATACGGCAGAATGCCGTCGGTTTATGACACAATTTACACAAAATGCACAGTTCGATGATGGCGAAGTTATCACCATTGATGGTGTGCGGGTGAATTTTAGCAATGGCTGGGGACTTGTTAGAGCATCAAATACTGTTCCCGGTCTCACGTTGCGATTTGAAGCAGAAACTGAAGAAGATCTGGAACAGATAAAACAGCAATTTATTCAGCAGATGCTGCAGGTGAAACCTAATCTAAGTCTTAATTTTTAATCTTACGCTGTTAACGACAAAAACGAATTATAGTTGGTCGTTATTTTGCATAAGCAAAAACAATAAAAAAAGCTTGCACTAAACAGACTGTGCGGGACAAGGAAGAAATTTTTAATGAGTTTGAATACACAAAAAGCGTCACATATTGCTCAGGTTCTCACTGAGGCGTTGCCCTATATCCAACGTTTTTCCGGTAAAACACTGGTCATCAAATATGGTGGTAATGCCATGATTGATGAAACATTGAAAAATAGTTTTGCACGCGATGTGGTGTTACTGAAAGCCGTTGGTATTAATCCGGTCATTGTGCATGGCGGTGGCCCACAAATCGGCCAACTATTGGCAAAAATCGGCAAAGAATCTGAATTTATCAACGGCATGCGGGTGACTGATACCGAGACCATGGATATTGTGGAAATGGTGCTTGGCGGTCAGGTGAACAAAAGCATTGTTAACCTGATCAATAATCATGGTGGACGCGCTGTTGGCCTCACAGGCAAAGACGGCAGTTTGATATTTGCCGAAAAAATGAAATTTGCTTCACCAGAGGACATCACCATTGATGCGCCAGAAATTATTGATCTGGGCTTTGTCGGACGTGTGACCAGTATTGATACCAGTGTCATTGATATGTTGATTCATAGTGATTTCATTCCGGTCATTGCCCCAATT
>NZ_DCSO01000089.1:48033-49207 GCF_002325665.1 Methylophaga sp. UBA1464 | reverse complement strand
ATTCCGGTCATTGCCCCAATTGGTGTGGGCAAGGATGGACAATCCTATAATATCAATGCCGATCTGGTTGCCGGCAAGATTGCTGAGGTTTTGCAGGCTGAAAAGTTGATCCTATTGACAAACACGCCCGGGCTACTGGATGCTGACGGAAATTTGCTCACGGGCTTGAATGCAAAACAAGTCAATGATTTAATTGCGGAAGGTGTCATTTACGGTGGAATGTTGCCTAAAATCGGTTGTGCATTAGATGCAGTTCAAGCAGGGGTGACCAGTTCACACATCATCGATGGTCGTGTACAGCATGCTGTCTTGTTGGAAATGTTTACGGATGAGGGTGTTGGTACGCTGATTCGTGGAGGCGGTCGATGACAGAAAAAAAATCTACACGCGCCCTGAATAAACAGTCGCGTCATCAAGCCATACTGGAAGCATTGGCAACGCAACTGGAACTCCATCCCGGTCAACGCATTACCACAGCACAGCTAGCTGAAAGTTTAGAGGTTTCTGAAGCGGCGCTCTACCGCCATTTCCCCAGTAAAGCAAGAATGTTTGAAGGGCTTATCGAGTTTTCAGAAGATACGGTCTTTGGCCTTATCCGCAGAATCCTTGATGAAGATGATAATGCAGTTTCCCGATGTGAAAAAATTATGGCGCTGATACTGGGGTTCAGCGCAAAAAACCCGGGTATCAGTAGTGTACTCGTTGGAACTGCATTAACCGGCGAAACGGAGCGGCTCCGCCAACGAGTCAGTCAATTTTTTGACCGGCTGGAAACACAGTTCCGGCAAATTCTGCGTGAAAGGGAACTAACGTTGACTCAGGCTGGCGGACGACCCGTTAATGAGACGGCTAATCTATTACTCAGTATTGTTGAGGGGCGTCTTCAGCAGTTTGTTCGTAGTGGATTCCGTCAGTCACCACTTCAGGGGTGGGAGCAACAATGGCAACTCATCAACCCGATACTCAGGACATACGCATGATCAATGTGGTGGTGTTAGGTCTTTCAATACCCAGTCTGATTAATGTGGCTGGCAATGAAGATCTGAATATTACTGTGATTGATCCCGACACAATTGATTCAGCTGTTTTGGAAATAAAAGCGGCTAACACTGACATTACCGTGTTGGAACAACACCATGATCGAATAAATACAGATATTTTATGTCTGATTCTG
>NZ_DCSO01000089.1:47150-47902 GCF_002325665.1 Methylophaga sp. UBA1464 | reverse complement strand
CTTCCGCAAAATCAGACCATTATTCTTTCAGATCAAACGCCGGATTTTGAACAGCTCAAAGCAACAGGGTTCAGAGCGAGGGGCTACATAACACCTTCACAACATGACAAGTTAGTTAAAGCCATTCGTGCTGTACATGATGGCGAGGCTTGGCTACCAAGACGTTTAGTTGCCGATATGCTTAACCATTTTGCTGCTGGGGATTTAGGATAATAATAACCACTAATCAATTAAAAAATCTTATCTGGCTGAAATTTTGCATAAATAAATGAAAAATTTTTTTCAAAATTATTCAATATTTAGTACCAACGTACAGTAGATCGCTGGTCATTGTCGTGGGAGACTATCTGCAAAGTTGGTCAGCGTATTTCTTGGTGGCCTAGGAAGCAGCATTTCATCGGAGAAGCATTATGGCTACAGAAGCCGGTATTATTTCAGCCTTAATTGGTACTGCAACTGCTACAGCAGTCGATGGGACAGTTAGAAATTTACAGGTTGGTGACAAGGTTTACCCCAACGAGATTATTACAACCGGTCTGGCTGGCGCTATTGAAATAGAATTTCCTGATGGTAGCGTGATGGACTTGGGGCGTAACTCTCAAGCTGTTCTTGACACCGAAACATTTGAACTTGATATTGCAGAATCAGAGAGCCCAGCACCTTTAGCAGATGACCTGGATGATATCGAAGCTATTCAACAAGCGTTATTAGCTGGCGAGGATCCAACACAGATTGCTGACCCGACGGCTGCT
>NZ_DCSO01000089.1:41305-47049 GCF_002325665.1 Methylophaga sp. UBA1464 | reverse complement strand
CTGGTGCACAACCTGCTAGTGAAGGTGGAAGCGATGCGGTTCAAGTGGACTATCTTGCTCCACGAGTTACCCCGCAAGCGGGATTTGAAACGATTGGCCCCAGCATTATTTTTACAACCCCGGAAGAAGAGCAGCTACTTAATCTGGTTGGAACGGACTCTGGTGATGGTACGGACTCACCAAATCCGCCGCCACCACCTGAATCCTCAATCTCAATCCTTTCTCCGGATCAACTCAATTTTGCTGAGAAAAACTTAAGTTCCGGTACCGATCCTGATGGCAGTTTATTGACAAAAACAGGAATGTTTACGGTGAGCGCATCTTCAGGTGTGGAGTCCCTGAGCATTGGGGGAGAACCCATTATTCAGGATGGCAATATCGTAAACAACCTTCCAACGCTCACAAGCGGAGCTGGTAATACACTGAGTATCACGGATATTACGCTTAATCCGAATGGCACTTATACAGTTAATTATAGTTATACACTGAATAACGCAGTCGGTCATGCTCAACCAGACAATGACAATGAATTAAGCAACAGTTTTGAAATTGTTGTAACCGATGCTAATGGTTTAAGTGACTCTGCTAATGTCGACGTATCCATTACGGATGACGCCCCATTAGTTTCTGCTACACAGCCTGAAATGGGCTTTGAGATGCAGATCACTAATTTGGGTTCCATATCTGCTGGTTACGACAACAGCTATGGTTATTATGTTAAAGGGGAAAACGGTCAGCCTACCACCGGTGTCGTGCTGTTTGCTAATGTGAAACAGAATATTTCCTCCACTGTTCAGGTTGAGGGTGTTAACCCGGAAGATATTGGATTTTTTATTATTTCCAACGGTGGCCGGTTGAACTCAGAGTTGGAAAATGGAGCAGAAGTCACCTTTGAACAGCTACCGAATGGGAGCTGGCAAGCAGTGACAAGTGATGGTGTCGCATTAATAAGTAATTTCGACAAAGCACCTGCATTATTTGATAACTCGGAATTAAACCTGAATAACTATCAATACTTAAACAGTAATGAAAATCCTGGAAATCAGAACTGGGAGGATGTTATTGGTGGTGGTGATCAAGATAATAATGACGTCAACATTAACGTAGAGTTTATAAAATCCAAAGGCTTAACAGTAAACGAAAATTTACTGGCTGATGGTGATGATGCAACTGCAGCCATTGCCACCCTTGATATAAGTAATTACTTTTCGACACAGTATGGGGCCGATGGGGCAGGGAGTTCTGAATATTCTTTAAATATCGATACCAGTGTAGCCACCGGTTTAAATGATACCGAAACCGGAGAAATGGTGTCTTTACGCTATCAAAATGATGATCCCCAATCCGGTGTGGTTGAAGGATTTATTAACGATGGCTCTGATACGTTGGTCGTCTTTACATTATCCATTGATCAGACTGGCCTGGTAACGCTTGAGCAGTTAAGGGCCGTGTTTCATGACGATCCTACCGACTCATTGCAGTTACTCACACCGGCAACCATTAATCCGGGAGCCATTGATGCGGTACTGACCGTCACTGATAGCGATGGTGATACGGCAGATGCCAGTATTGATCTTGGCGTTATCATTGCCTTTAATGACGATGGCCCTTCTGCTACAGATTATGTTGGACAGGAGACTGCCTCTGGAGAATCAACTTCAGGACAATTCAGCTTTAATGTTGGGGCTGATGGCGGTGGATTAAGTGCTATCAATGGCACGGTTCTTATCTTTGGTAATGATGGCTGGTCTCAATCAGTCGACACAGAATTTGGCTTTATTCGCGCAACCGAACAAGGCGACTACCAATATCAATCGACGTCAGGCGCCGAGCAACCTGCCATTGAAACCATTCAACTAACCGTGACAGATGGGGATGGTGACACAACAACTTTTGCAGCTGAATATTCGATTCTGCCGGCAATTGCTGAAACACCAATCTCATTACAAATGAGCATTGGTAGTGAAACATTAATTGAAAGCTCAACTAACTTTATTGTCAATGGCAGCTTTGAGGATATAAATGGCATTGATGCCAATGGAAATATCGTTTCAGGCGTCGCTGAAGGAAGCCTGGCGGGCAGTGGTCAACTGGTGTCAATGCAATCGATTACCGGCTGGCAACTCGTCGATGATTCAATGCCTCCGATGGAGCCGCATTCCGGTGGACATGGTAAGTTAGGTACAACCGATGGCAGCCACTATATGGACTTGGGGGCCACACCCGGCAACAGTGCAATATATCAACAAATATCCGGTTTAGTGGACGGTTTGGAGTATACGTTAAGCTTCGATTATCTTGATAAAGCATTAAAAATGGCCAATAACGCCGACTCGGGCGCTATGCAAGTCATTTGGAATGGCGAAGTGATTGCAACGATTGATGGCGATAATCTTACATGGCAATCGGTTAACTTTACCGTTATTGGCGGAAGCTTTGATGGCAGTAACACTTTAGTTTTCAATGAGATTGGTTCAATTGATAACCATGGTATAGCCATTGATAATGTCGCGTTAACACCAAATATCGAAAATGCTTACTATCAGTATGATTTAAGTATTTTGGCATCAGCTGCTTTTGATACGGATGGTAATGCTGGTGTTGTCAAAATTGATGCAACTAAATTGTTTGCTCTGGGTGTCGACATTCTGGGTTACGATCCGGTGATCAGTTTTCCAAACAGAACATTTGAAATCGAAGTTGAAAATGATCAACCACTGACATTAACGTTGGTTTCTGATAACCCTTTAACCCCTGAGATAATCAATTCTATTGAGGGTTCTTTAACCTTTGTGTCGGATGACGGTACAGTTGTGGATATTTCATCTACTGCCTACGCTGAGTTGGCAGGAAGCGATGCCAATGATGAATTACTCGGAACGGATGCAGATGAATTAATTATCGGGGGAGCAGGTGATGATATTTTAACCGGTGGTGAGGGTAAAGATATTTTTGTCTGGAATGCCGGGGACGACGGTGTCGCTGGAGCCCCTGCGAATGATACGGTTACGGATTTTAATATTGCAGAAGGTGATGTTCTGGATTTTTCAGACATCCTTGTTGGCGAAGAGTCGGGTAATCTAACGGATTATATTTCGATTACTGAAGATGGTTCGGATATTGTGATTGAACTCAAACCTGACGCGAGTGATGTAACACAGACGATCACGCTTGAGGGTAAATCACTCGCTGATTTAGGCGTCGGTGGCTTTGATGCCTCAACGCAACAGGCTGAAATTATCAATAAACTGGTGCAGGATGGCCATGTGAATGTAGATAGCTAACCTTAACCAGCAGCGGTTTTAAACAATAAAAAAACCCGCGTTAAGCGGGTTTTTTATGGGTTTAAGGTTTTTACCAACAATCATTTGCAGGGGTTCTTTGACCAACTTCATTGAGTGTCATGGTGCCACAACGGTCACCTGCCTGACCACCTTTTGGGATGGCTCTTAATGTGTATGCATTTGCACCTACATTTTGCAGATCAAGGTCATAGAATTTGGGATTACCTTGTTTGGGAGACTCATCAAACGGTAGAGCTGCGGCAGCATATGAAAAGTTTTGTGTGTACAACCGTTCCATATAACTGGATAGCTCTAGTAAATCAGCTTGAGCATTCGATCTTCGAGTTTCTCTAACTTGCTCCTGATAGGATGGATAAGCAATTGCAGCGATGATAGCAATGATTGCAACAGTAATCATTAATTCAACCAGGGTAAATCCACCGACAAACTTATTTTTCATTGGTATTCCTAAATGATTTACTCATCATTTCTGATAAGCCATATAGTCGATATTGTTTTTAAAATACCATCCGCATCTGTATTGATCTCATATCCGATAGATGTACCTTCTGGAATAACTTTTTCAGTTAAAATACCATTTTCATAATGATGAATCGTGGTCTCATTATTCACTAAAAAAGTCTGCCCGTTTATCTCTATAGTAGATGAGTCATTGAAATGGTCTGTTACTGAACCTGTTTGTTGAAAAGGGGCCATTGCATATACAACAGCACTCATTAATAAAACGAATGTACTAAATAGTAACTTCATTTGGCTTGCTGCTCCTACCTGAATTGAAAATCAAGTTGACGCCATGATTGTCTGCCTTCGAAACCTGGACCAGGATTTTCAACGGTTACTTCAATTTGACCTGAAGAGCCACTGGTATATTTGTACTCTTTTTGTCCTCCCGCTTCAGAAGCTATGCTTGGCGTAGGAATAATACCTACCTCAGATTTTTTACCGCTGGCAGGTACGTCGACTCTGTCTGGATCAGGGTTGCCATCCGCATCCAGGTCGCAATTCGCGATACAAATATAGTCAGCCCTATCAAAATTACCATCATCATTCGTATCAAAGGGAGAATATTGTAGTCTCGCGCCAGAAGCTAAATCTAACTCCATCAACCAGCCAGAGCCACCAAAATCACAAGGATCATCAGATGGTAACAGGGTGGTAAAGATAACCTTGCCGTTACGGATAATTGAGTTACTGACTTGACGCTCACCAAAGTTATTTGCGGTACTTGGACCAATCAGATCAATGTACCAGCCAAGCTTAGTTGCCCAGTCAGTTGATGTAATCGGGGTGTCTGAAGTAATCCGGGTTGTTCCACCGGTAAGATCTGGAGTCAAAATACAGCCATCCTCATCAGTACAGGTCACGGTTCCTTGATTGATTATTTCTTGTTGTACTAAATCTAAGCGGTCAAATGCTGTTAAATCTTCCTCACGCTTATCCCAAATGGCATAGAATGTTTGTGTAGTCTGATTATCAATATTATTGTCATCTACCTCAAGATATTTACCCGTACCAAATAAAATAAGGAAACCATTTGAGGTCGGATGTCTAACAACTTGTGGTCGAGTGGTTATTGGTTGGATATTTTCTGGAATACAGTTGTTGTCAAAACAGGCTCTAAATAGCGGTTGTGGATTCCCACCCGTTTCATAGGCAACTCCCCATTCTTCCGATTTACTAGAAGTTAAATCAAATTTCCACATATTACCCAGCAAGTCACCAGCATAGATATAGTCGACAATAAAATCCCCATCAACATCCACTGCCGCAGGAGATGCCAGGCCATTTGGAGTATCTTCTGATCCAACACCTGTATCAAGGACTTCAATTATTTCTCCGTCTGCAAGACGAACAATAAACAAGACTGCATTGCCAGAAGAACTGTCAGTACTGTCATTACCATCCCCATTGTTATCAACGGTATTGTTATAACCACCACTAAATACTGCCGCCCAATCACCGGTTTGAAGTCTGACAATACTAGGTTGCCCATAAGTAAAGCCTAAATCTTTTCCATTTTTAGAACCATTCACATACTCATCGGTAAATTCCCATAAAACTCGATTGGCAGCGGTAGCTTCATTTGAAAAATCACCAGGATTTGTTACATCCAAAGCAAATACACCCTGGCCACCGCCACCTAAACCAGAAACTAAAACTGTTCGCCATTGATTATTGATAAATGCATCGACTATTGTGGGGCTGCCATCGACAAAGTATTTATGCGTGTAATTCGGATCAGTTAAGCTTGCTAACTTGTCGTAAATACTTTGAGGTACATAGGCAAATACCTCCGCACCGGTAACTGCATCAAATGCATGCAACATACCGTCATTAGCTCCTACATAGATGATAGCCTGGCGATTTTTGATGCCTGTTTTAAAGGTTGAATAGGGTGCTGAATTTTCAAGTTTGAGATCATCTTCGTTAGGTTCACCT
>NZ_DCSO01000089.1:39464-41241 GCF_002325665.1 Methylophaga sp. UBA1464 | reverse complement strand
CTGGGTAGCGTTGTATTGGCGCACCAAGAAAAGCTGGAGCCGAATTAATGATGTCCCCTAATATACTATTACGATTTCTCAGAGTTCCTTCATTACTTATTTCTTGTGTTTGATCTCCTCTCAGATATTTAAGAAGATCCTCATCATTATTAAGCAAACTTTTCTGTTCATCATTAAGATTGTCAAAAATGAAAGGCTTACCATCGGAACCATCAAAGGTAATGATTATCCTGTCATTTGCAGCAGGGATCAGATCTCTCGCATCCCAAATTGGCGAACCTAAAGTCCCTCCTCCTGTAATCGGTAAAGCTAATAACTGACCTGTCCAACCTTCACTATTAAAACGTGCCTGATACACTCTGCTATCACTGGATATTGAACCGGAGTTTAAAGCGACAGAAGAAGCTGAAGATGTCCTGTCAACGATGTTACTCAATACACCGCTCAATTGTTCGGCGAAACTATCAGGGTCACTGGCACTAAAAAAGCCACCACGACTGTTAACTCCCGCATGTAGCACATCATCAAGTTTCGCTGCATTACTAGAAGTAGGGTCAGGCCAGTTAATAATAGTGTCATTATCAATGGCCGCAAAAGCAGTATCTGGATCGATTGATCCTGATACTCCCAATCCAACTCCAAACGTGACCATATGTTGCCAAAATGCTGGATTGATAGAAGAAGTTGGTACTTTGTTACCTAAATCGGTTCGAAGATCATTTTTCCAATAATACATGGCAACATCTGCCAAGGTATCATCATGCTCATCACTAAAAGGTGATTCAGCTTCAAAGGTAAATGAAGTTGTTCCAGGTCCGGTAATTGTCGGCCCGTCAGTTCCATCATTATTGGCTCTAGCCGCTGCAACTCCCGCTGTTGAGCTGTTCCAATAACCATCGGTCATTAAAATGGTGTAGCTCGCTCGGCATTGTAAATGTTCAGCTGAATTATTACTGCCGGGTGTTTGTCCCCATGGTCCACTATTGTCATCATATGAGTAGTATCTTCCCGCTCGATCTAGCGCCCACCTCAAAGGGGTATTGGATGCAGGCATGGGGTGTTCATATAAATTTTGGAAAAAGTTGTCTCGATCTGAACTGGTAAAGCGGCGAACACCGGAAATAATTGCACTAGTATTAAGCCCATCAATGTCAGAAGCGCCTTTATTTATTGCTCCAAACCCAACCCTCATATTTTCAGCCTGTTGAGCGAAAGCGCGGCCTATACCTGCTCGGGAAGTTAGCACTCTGGAGCGATGATAGGTATACCAATTTGCAAAGTTTTGTATTTCTTCCAAATAAGTGCAGCTTGGTTTACTGGCACAATCACTTCGTGCATCACTGCCTTGGTATGTGTTTCCTGTTCGGATTTCAACTTTGGTATAACAAGCTCGAGTATCTGCATTGTTATTACAACCTACATTTCCCGGTGACCAGACAAAATAGGTGGCAGGCCAAAATCCTGCTTCACCTGTTTGTGCATCAACATAGTTACCCGTGGACCAGCTATAGCCACCACCGGAAGCACGACGACGCCAGCGACCGTAACTATCCGTACTTGTATTAGCATTACCGGCATTCTGCACGGTAAGGTCTCTGCAACCTAATGAGGTATCAGCAGGATTATGATATGCACAACTGGTAATGGCATCAGGCCAAGTTTCATTTTCAGAAGTTACCCAAGGCCGATATCGTCTGGTTGGATCATAGTAGTTTTTATTGTTATGGCTGGAACGTCTGCGATAGTTGTGGATATTATCATCTTCAAACCCTCCTTC
>NZ_DCSO01000089.1:36885-39399 GCF_002325665.1 Methylophaga sp. UBA1464 | reverse complement strand
AGGTATAAGTACTATTACTCCAAACATCGTACCAGCTACTTCCATACATTGATTGATTGGTTGGAAACATATGATAAATGCTTTGTGAAATTTCTTCGTCGGGTAACACTTCCCATTGCATGGAGCCTGAGTCATCCAATATGAACATGATATTGGGATCGGCATTTCCACCTAGATATAAAGGTGCATTACTTAAGTTTAATGGGGCAGCGATTGAGATAACTGGTACCAGCAGCAATACAAAAAAGAAGTGTAATAACTGATGAGGGGACTTGTTCATGATTAAAACCTCTTAGCCATAGTGCTTTGCAGCAATACACGGGATTGATTGCTACCACCAGTACCGCGTGCGGTTATTCGATAATATACCCGGCCAGTTGATGGCCCGCCCCCTGTGCCGACAACCAGATCGTCAGTGACAAATTGTTGATATTCGATAATATATCTTGGTGTGGTAATGGTTGATGTACCGGAATTTGTTTCAAATGTAATCGCAGTGGGAAAGGGAATTGCATTAGCTGCCCACCAGGCTGCATCACGTTCATGCCACCAGCTTTCAGCATTACCATCATCAGGATCCATTACGTCAGCTACCCAGATATTGCCGGAGCCGGTGTTGTTTGGATCAGGTTCAACAGTTAAACCTGAAATCCATGCCTCTGCGCCACGTAATGCTATTTCTGTTGCTTGAAAAGCAATTTCAACGTCCATGGTATTAGCCGCCATTTTTTCGGCCATCGAACTGGTGCGCATCGCGGCAAGGCCAATCATCGTCATGATGACTAATATGACTAAACTTACAATAAGGGCAGCCCCGGTTTGATTTTTCATTTACTGTTCCTGCTATGAAACACGATTACGTAAGGTGACTGTTCGGGTAAATACGCGTCTTAGGCGTCGATCAGCAGGTGTAACGGTAGCCCCTTCCAGGTTATAAGATTGGGCGCCATCCACCGTAAGATTATTTTCCACGCTGACCATCACTAAACTGATACGAACACTGACAACGTTGTTCCAGTTGCCAACTTGATTTGCTGTTTGATATGCGTCAGCAGAGCCATTACCAGAAGTATCTACACCATAACGAACTTGCATTGAATCAATGCCTTCAATTAATTCAACAGCATTGTCGTTCCCAGTTTTGCGATAGAGAGAGGGCACATTGTCAGGATTGTTCGAGATAAAAAAGCTGTTGGTGGAAATTTTGTTAACCCAACCTGAACCAAAGTTATAACCTAATGTTTCGGTTGCATTTCCAGGCGTACCAGCCCCTGTAGCATGCTCTATAGTGCCGGCAGTGGGATCAGAAGTAATTTGAAAAATTGACCCAGCAACACAGTCATGAGCTAATACGATATCTCCAGCTTCCAGTCCATTATTGTTGCTAACTGTGATGGCAGCACTGCCCGGTGTGCCGGTTGTAGGATGTGAGACCACTCGCAATTCAGGCGGCTCAATAGTGCGTATGGTGAGAATATCTGAGCCACTTACAGAACTATTGGTACTGGCATCACGCGGTGGAGTCCATGAATTTGCTCCAGTTGCTTCTTGCCCTTCAATGGGGGTAGTGATATCCCATAAATAAGTATTAGGGGTATTCAGCATATTATTAATATTGAGAGCGGAACGTGTTGCACAGCCAAGATAGCCTGCACGTTCTATAGACTGCGTAAGAACTTTCATAGCGTAGCGGCCATTTTCCTGCAGTCGGGATTGAGCATCCTGAACACGATAAACCTGCCGGTTATTGACAAATAATTCGATAACACCTGCAACGAGAATCAACCCTAGGACAATAGCGACCATCAATTCTACTAATGATAAGCCTTGTTGTTTTTTTAGATGACTCATCAAATAGCTCCACTAAGCGTAAAGCAAGAAGTGTTATTGCCTAACTCACAACTCGAATCAGTGTCAATCTGAGTTTCCGTCCAACCTATGGTAATGTCACAAATAAACTCGCTATTGGGATTAAATGCCCCACAAGCTATTTGTCCCGTCCCATTGGGTAAATATTGAGAAAGTTTATTTCGCCACTCCACAATATCCGCATCCGCCATGTCACTGGTACTGCTGGGTGGCTCAGCATCAATATCTATTGCATAGTTTCCATTTTGGGCCGCATCACGGTTGGCGCGCATCATATCCAGCATATCTGCAGCCAAAAGCGCGGCCTGTGTACGAAACTCGGCAGTTTGATTGTGTTTTAAAGAAGTAATTTGTAAATGGGCCATACCAAGTAATCCAACAGCAAGAACAAATACGGCAATCATTACTTCGAGTAATGTGAAACCACGTTGTTGTTTCATGGACATACTCCCCCCTGAGCAATTCTAGCCCTGCCGCCCGGACTGATAGTGATGTTCCTTTGAACTGCTCCAGGAATACACAAACTGAATGTACCTATTCCAAGCCCACCCCCTGCAGAAATGATTTCTCCAGACGGCAAAAAAGTTAATCCGACTAGAAAAGCTCCACCTGTCCTGATAGTGATATTGTTCCCTAACGCTTGTT
>NZ_DCSO01000089.1:34373-36813 GCF_002325665.1 Methylophaga sp. UBA1464 | reverse complement strand
CGCTTGTTGCTCCATTAACAAGCAATCCTGACCATCGACACTACAATCCTTTATGTTCAAGTTTGCATTAGGAATTTGTAGATCTCCATTCCAGTCGGTAAAAATACGCCATCCATCCTCCCAAACGCTATTTGTGTTACTTAGACGACGCATACTGACCCGAACACCACGATTAATGGCTTCAGAACGAGCGACTTGTAGGGAAGACAGGAGATTATTTGCCTGAGTAGCGGCACGGTTTTCACGAATCATGGAGGTAAAACTCGGGGCGGCAATTGCTACCAAGATGATGACCACGACCAGTGTGATCATTAATTCAATCAGTGTGAAACCATTATTTGCCGCAAACTTTTTCACTTTGGTGACGCTCCTTGTAGGTATTCGGTTTTAACGCTAAAAGCATTGTGGGTCAAGCACTTATGCTGGTTCATCACTATCTATTTTTTAAATACGTGAGCCAGTTGGCAAATGTATCGTCCATGCCGAAGTTTTCTTCAATCTACACATTAGTAAAAAGGGAATTATATCAGTTGTATCTGACTGATTATGCCGAGTGGCAATAGCTTGCCGCTTTGGTTTATTGAGTTTGCCGCAGAATGGTTAAGTTGTTGATAAGTAATGTAAATAATTTGTGGCATGCTTGATGCTTATCCAAGTGAAAGTGAATGTTTGTTGTGGAGAAACAGCATGCCGATAAATTTTGATTCTGCCCTTGGTATTCATGCCGATGCATTGCGAATTCGCACCCAGCGTGCAGAAATGCTGGCAACCAATCTGGTGAATGCGGACACGCCAAACTTTAAAGCGAAGGATATGGATTTTCAAACGGCATTGCAGATGGCGGCATCCGGGCAAAAATCTGCCGCTTTGAACACCACCCATCAAAAACACCTTGCCGGTAACGGTGAAAATCCATTTGAGGCGGCAACGTTATACCGCACAACACTTCAGGATTCATTAGATGGCAATACGGTCGATGAGCAGGTAGAGCAGGCACAGTTTATGCAGAACGCTGTTCAATATCAGGCTAGCCTGGAATTTTTAGGTTCGCGCTTTCAGGGGCTGACCAAGGCGATCAAAGGAGAATAATCTGCCATGTCATTATTTAATATTTTCGATATAGCAGGTAGCGGCATGAGTGCACAGTCACTGCGGCTTAATACCACAGCCAGTAATCTGGCTAATGCAGATAGTGTCAGCAGCAGCGTGAATGAAACGTATCGTACCCGGCAACCCGTTTTTGCCACGGTCTTGGATGATGCTCAACAAGGTTATAAATCAGGTTCTGTTCAGGTTCTTGGCGTTACGGAAAGTCAGGCACCGGTGCGTCAGGAATACAATCCATCACACCCATTGGCTGATGAAAATGGTTACGTTTATCACTCTAATGTGGATGCCATTGCAGAAATGGCAAATATGATGTCGGCATCTCGTTCGTATCAGAACAATGTTGAGATTGCCAACACTTCCAAACAATTGCTGCTGCAGACTCTGCAGCTTGGCAAATAACGCAGGGAGTCATTGAAATGGCAATAAATGGTGTAAATGAAAATCCCTATGCTTTTCTCAACAGTACAAACAAGACAAGTTCAACTGAAGAGGAAAAGGATCCCGGCAAGTTGCAGATGGAGGATTTTATGTCCTTGATGACGACGCAGCTGATGAATCAGGATCCACTCAAACCAATGGAGAGTGGTGATTTTCTCGGGCAAATCGCTTCTTTCAGCACAGTGAGTGGTATCAGTGATTTACAGGATTCATTTGCCAGTTTTGCTAAGGCAATGCAATCTGACCAGGCCTTACAAGGTTCTTCATTAGTTGGTCGTTCAGTGTTGGTTCCATCTTCAATTGGCGTGATGACAGCCGACTCTCCAATGCGAGGACAGATTAATGTGGCTGAGCCCGTATCTAATTTAGAAATGAAGATATATAGCGATACGGGTGAGTTGGTCAGAACCATTCCGATGGGAGCGGCATCTGGTTACACCAATTTTGAATGGGATGGTTTGAATAATGATGGTGAAGCCATGCCTGAAGGTGTTTATCAATTTATGGCAACAGGCACAGTTGATGGACAAAACACCGCCTTTGCTACTGCTGTGATGGCTAAAGTAGATAGCGTATTGGTGGGCTCTGGCGGGCAAGGCCTGACCATGAATCTGGCGGGTATCGGTTCGGTGCCATTTAGTGAAGTTCAAGAAATTATTTAAGGGGTAAGCATCATGTCATTTAATACAGCTCTAACAGGCCTTAATGCCGCCACTGCCGATTTGAATGTGAAATCAAACAATATTGCCAACATCAATACCATTGGTTTCAAAGGTTCACGAGCAGAGTTCGGTGATGTTTACGCCCTGTCAACGTTTGGTAACAGTAATACGGCTATCGGTACTGGTGTGGTACTGAATAACGTAGCTCAGCAATTCAACCAGGGAAATCT
>NZ_DCSO01000089.1:30754-34289 GCF_002325665.1 Methylophaga sp. UBA1464 | reverse complement strand
GCAATTCAACCAGGGAAATCTGGAAGTCACCAATAATTCACTGGATTTGGCGATAAGCGGTAATGGGCAGGGTTTTTTTGCACTTGCACCAGCTTTAGATACCCAGCAGGTTCTCTATAGCCGGGCAGGGGCTTTTAATATTAACCGCGATGGCTATATGACCAACAGTTCAGGTCAGTTTTTATTGGGGTTCCCAGTTAATGCTGATGGCAGTGTTTCATCTACAGCTTTGGGCGGAACAGATCCAATTCGTTTGCCTGTATCGGCAGGTGTGCCCCGGGCAACCACGGAAGTTGATATAGCTGCAAATCTTCCCTCGACAGCTGATGATATTGATCCCGTGGCGACACCTATCGATCCGACAGACCCTACGACTTATACCAATTCTACATCCAGCAATATTTTTGATTCTCTGGGTAATGAAAGTACGTTGACTTATTATTATCAAAAAACGGATGTTCCCAATGAATGGAATGTTCAGGTCTACATCAATGAGCCAGCTGGCAGTCAAACGATTGTGGAGTTCGGGGGCGGACAAACTACCAAAACGCTAACCTTTGATCCAGCTTTAGGCGGAGCTCTGGATGCGGGTGTCACACCAACCGAAACGTACACTTTTACCGGTTTAAGCAGTGGTGCAGTGGATTTGACTTTTGATATTAACTTTGCCGGCACCACTCAGAACTCGGCAGCTTTTGCCGTTTTGGATACCGATCAGAATGGCTTTCCGACTGGACGGCTGACTGGGCTGGATATTGATGATAGCGGCTTGGTTCAGGCTCAATACTCTAATGGTCAAACGACCAATGTTGCCAAGATTGTGTTGGCTGACTTTCCTAATCCGCAAGGGTTAAAACAGATAGGTAATACGGCATGGGAAGCCACACTGGATTCCGGTGATGTGCGTATCGGTGAGGCGGGAACCGGCAGTTTTGGTTTGATTCAGTCGGGTGCTTTGGAAACATCCAATGTGGATTTGACTAAAGAACTGGTTGGTTTAATTACAGCTCAGCGTAATTTCCAGGCGAACTCAAAAGCGATAGAAACCAATAATGCTATCACCCAAACCATTATCAACCTGCGTTAATTTCGCCAGAGTGAATGATGTTTAATACAGAAAAAAGAGGCTAATTATGGATCGCATGCTGTTTATTTCCATGAATGCAGCCCAGCAAACCATGCTGGCGCAGGCCACCAATGCCAATAATCTGGCGAACGTCAACACCACTGGTTTTCGAGCTGATTTGGAACAGTTCCGTTCTATGCCGGTATTTGGTGAAGGTTTGCCGACACGAGTGTATTCAATGACGGAACGGCCTGCCACCGATTATCAACAAGGCAGTGTGCAATCTACCGGTCGAGAACTGGATATTTCGGTTCAAGGTGAAGGCTTTATTGCCGTGATGGGCAAAGACGGTCGTGAAGGTTATACCCGTGCCGGTGATATGCATGTCACAGAGCTTGGCCAATTAGTGACCGGCACTGGTTTGCCGGTGATGGGAGAGGGCGGACCAATCGCCATTCCGCCGGCTGAAAAAATTGATATCGGCGCGGATGGCACCATTTCCGTTCGTCCGATTGGCGGGGCTGAAAATGAGTTAGCCGTGATTGACCGGATTAAACTGGTCAAGCCTGACCTGCAAAATGTATTCAAAGACCAGGATGGCTTAATGCGAATGGCAGATGGTACAGAAGCCCCCCTGGATGCAACTGTCAAAGTTGCATCAGGCACGATAGAAGGCAGCAATGTTAATGCCGTGGGTGCCTTAGTGAATATGATTGAGTTACAGCGCAAATATGAGATGCAAGTCAAAATGATGAGCACCGCAGAAGAAAATAGCGCCGCTTCGGCACGTATGTTGCAACTGAATGGTTAGTAACATCGCAAGCATGCTTTTAGGAGAGACCTTATGAATCAGGCATTATGGATTGCAAAAACCGGGCTTGATGCTCAGCAGACAAGAATGTCGGTCATTTCGAATAATCTGGCCAACGTTAACACCACCGGCTTTAAGCAGGATAGGGCAGTGTTTGAAGACTTGTTGTATCAGACTATTCGTCAACCTGGTGCACAAACCACTACTGATAATCAGTTGCCTTCGGGATTGATGATTGGTACCGGTGTCAGAACGGTTGCCACCGAAAAACTGCATACTCAAGGCAATATTATCCAAACGGATAATGCGTTGGATGTGGCTATTGATGGCCGTGGTTTTTTCCAGATCCTGATGCCAGATGGTGATCTTGCCTATACCCGCGATGGCACATTTCAAATTAATGCTGATGGTGATGTGGTGATGTCAAATGGATATCTGCTGGATCCGGGTATCAATATTCCAGATGATGTTCAGAGTATCACCGTAGGTGTTGATGGAACGGTCAGTGTGACTCAGCCTGGTGATAATGAGCCCACTGTCATCGGTGAAATAGAGTTGGCCGATTTTGTAAATCCTGCTGGCTTACAGGCTGTCGGTGAGAATTTATTTAAAGAAACCGGTGCCAGTGGCGTACCCATTGCCGGTACGCCGACGCTGGATGGTTTTGGGCGAGTCATTGGTGGTGCACTGGAGACTTCCAACGTTAACGTTGTGACCGAGCTGATTAATATGATCGAAACGCAACGGGCTTATGAAATGAATTCAAAAGCCATCTCTACAGCTGATCAAATGTTGCAGTACGCTAGCCAGAATCTATAGACCCATACTGAGAGCCCCGGTATTACAGTGTTTGTATGTCGGGGCTTTTTTGTGTGTGAGAATAAGGTGTTGGATTTCTCAATGTAATAATATTTTGGCATGGACTCTGCAAGTTAATTTCTGTACATGAGCTTGTCCTGGAGATTCGTATGAAATTCATTTACCGACTATTGGGAATCACATCCGTCGTTTTGCTTTCCGCCTGTGTCAGTAATGAAGTAAAACGTGACCCGGCCTACGCGGCTGTTCGTCCCGTAGCTACAGCTCCGGCGGAACGTAATGATGGTGCAATCTTTGACACGCGCAGCAATATTGCATTGTATGAAGATTACAAAGCACGTCGTGTCGGCGATATTTTGACAGTGCGGTTGCAGGAACGGACGGATGCCGAGAAAGAAGCAACGACAACTATTGATAAAAGCAGTACCAACAATATCAACAATCCGACTTTATTCGGTACTACGCCCCAATTCAGCCTCCCCAGTGGATTACCACTGGCGAACACAGATAATAATAATCTGGCCTTCAGTACCGGTGCCAACAGTAGTTTTGAAGGGGAAGGCGAAAGTGAACAGAACAACCGGTTAAGCGGTGATATCAGTGTTTCTGTGGTTGAGGTGTTAGCCAACGGCAATATGATTGTTCGTGGCGAGAAGGTGGTCACCATTAATCAGGGTAATGAATACGTCCGTTTAACCGGTATTGTCAGCCCACGTGATATTGATTCCACCAATACCATTTCGTCCATTCGGATTGCCGATGCCCAAATTACCTATGTCGGTGATGGTCCATCCAATGACTCAAACACCATGGGCTGGCTGAGCCGTTTCTTCATCAGC
>NZ_DCSO01000089.1:21167-30678 GCF_002325665.1 Methylophaga sp. UBA1464 | reverse complement strand
TGAAAACGTCGATAAATACCTTTTTTGCCGCTTTGCTGATGGTGATGATGTCAGCCGCTCAGGCAGAACGCATTAAAGATCTGGCCTCTATTGGTGGCGTTCGTAATAACCAGTTAGTTGGTTATGGTTTGGTTGTAGGGCTGAGTGGCACAGGAGATAAGACCGCATTTACCGGCCAGACCTTACGCAGTATGTTGCGAGAAATGGGTGTGACCATACCGGCAGGTGTGGACCCCAAAAGCAAAAATATAGCGGCAGTTTCTGTCCATGCCGATTTGCCGCCTTTTGCCAAACCCGGTCAAACGATTGATATTACAGTCTCATCATTGGGTGACTCAAAAAGTCTGCGAGGCGGCAGTTTAATCATGACACCGCTAAAAGGTGCTGATGGTGAAATATACGCTATGGCACAAGGTAATCTGGTGGTAGGTGGTTTTGGTGCTGAAGCAGGGGATGGATCCCGAGTGACGGTGAATATTCCCAGTGCGGGCCGTATACCCAATGGTGCTACCGTTGAGCGTACGGTACAGAACGCGTTAAATGTTGGCGATCACATTATTCTGAATCTACATCAGGCCGACTTTACTACGGCCAGTCGATTATCAGATGCCATTAATCAAACGTTGGGACGTGGGACGGCGAGCTCTATGGATGCAGCATCAGTTAGAGTTAATGCGCCGAGAGATCCGAATCAACGTATTCCATTTTTATCATTGATTGAAAATCTGGAATTAAGCCCAGGCGAGGCGGCGGCCCGTGTGGTGGTCAATTCGCGTAGTGGTACTGTCGTGATCGGACAGAATGTCCGGGTGAGTCCAGCAGCGGTTACACATGGCAGTCTATCCGTGACCATTTCAGCAGATCCAGAGGTTTCTCAACCCAATGCCTTTTCAGCAGGACAAACGGTTATCACACCGAATTACGATATTGAAATATCGGAAGAAAACAGCCGGATGTTTGTATTCAATCCGGGGGTTTCTTTGGATGAAATTGTGCGTGCAGTCAATCAGGTGGGAGCAGCGCCGGGAGATTTAGTGGCTATTTTAGAGGCCTTGAAACAGGCGGGTGCGTTACGCGCTGAGCTGGTGATTATCTGAGTTTATAGATTAAGTCATGACGATTCCTTCTGATATTCAGCAAAACGCAACGGATTTCCATGGTTTAAATCAGCTGCGTCAATCGGCAATACGTTCTGATAATGATGCAACAACATTACGTCAGGTTGCCGCTCAATTTGAATCCTTGTTTACCACAATGATGCTGAAAAGCATGCGTCAGGCCAGTCTGGCGGAGGGAATATTCGATTCCAATCACAGCAAAACCTATCGTGATATGGCCGATCAGCAGCTGGCGATGGATTTATCCAAACGTGGCGGATTAGGCCTGCAGGACGTGATTATTCGCCAACTGGGGGGCGAAGTACGATCCGATATCCCAATTGGTGGCGGGACGTTTAGTTTTGATACCGTGACGGTACGGCAAGATTTACGGCGTATGGTCAAAGAGATTCATGATAACGCTGATAAAACTTCTGAAGAAAGCATCAATAGCATTGACAGCAGTAAATTAAAAATCATGCCACAGCGTTTTAAATCGCCTGAAGACTTTGTAGAACAACTGTGGCCTTTGGCCCAGAAAGCTGCAGATAAATTGGGTACCACCGCCGATGTTATTTTGTCGCAGGCCGCATTGGAAACCGGCTGGGGTCGGTATGTGCTTAAAGATGGTGAAGGCCAATCCAGTTTTAATTTATTCAATATCAAAGCCGATAGTCGCTGGGATGGTGAGTATGTTGCGAAAAACGCGCTGGAATATCGTGATGGCAAGCCAATAACAGAACAGTCCCGCTTCCGTTCATACGAAGATTATCAGCAATCCTTTGATGATTATGTCAGTTTCCTGCAGTCACAGCCGCGTTATCAGGAAGCATTAAAACATGTCGGCCGACCGGAACGATTTGTAGAGAAATTGCATGAAGCTGGCTATGCCACCGATCCGCAATATGCTGACAAAATAAAACGCATCATGAAGGGTGATACGCTGGCACAGATTTCGCATAAATATATTCAGAATATGGGGTACTAACCCCCTGTAAAAGCTCTCAGAGGATCATCTAAATGAGCATGCTGAATATTGGTAGTTCTGCTTTATTAGCCGCGCAAACGTCACTGGCGACCACCAGTCATAACATCAGTAATGTAAATACCCCGGGGTATTCGCGTCAGCGAACCGATCAGGGCCCACAGCCGGCCAATTTTGAAGGTGGTTATTACATTGGAAATGGTGTTGGCATCACTGGTGTCGACCGTATTTTCAATCAGTTTTTAGTCAATCAACTGCGTACTTATACTTCGGCTGAGTCTCAGCAAGACGGTTTTTTGACATTTTCCAAACAGGTTGATGATCTGCTGGGTTCTTCCTCACTGAGTATCAGTGGTGGGTTGGAAGCGTTTTTCAATTCTGTTCAGGAAGTTGCTAATGATCCAACTTCAATTGCCGCCAGACAGGTGATGCTCACACAGGGTGACTTGTTGGCCAACCGGTTTAATACTATGGACAGCCAGTTGGGAGAGTTGGACAGACAGATTGATAACACTATCACAGCGTCAGTTAAGGACATCAACGTGCTTTCTCAGGGGATAGTAGATTTAAATCAATCTATTTCTGAGTCATTGGCTGCTGGTTATAACCCCAATGATTTGCTGGATAAACGCGATAAACTGATCAGCGATTTGTCTGAGCTAGTCTCAGTTAACGTGGTCGAGCAGAATAATGGATCAGTCAATGTCTTTATCGGTAATGGACAAGGACTGGTGGTAGGCAATAGTCGCGTTGAACTTTCAACTATTGCGGATAACAGCACGAATCCCCCGCGTACCGCTATCGGTTATGGCCCTTCACAGATTAATATCACCCAGCAGATTAGTGGCGGTGAAATTGGCGGCGCGATACTGGCACGCAGTGATGTAGTGGATAGTACACGTGCTGAGCTGGATGTTCTGGCCGAATCAATCGTTACCGCATTTAATGCTGCCCATGGTAACGGTATCGATCTGAACGGTAATGCCGGAACAGATTTCTTTGATGCCGCAGGTACGACTGCCGCTACGATAAGCTTGAATATTACGGATACGCGGTTAATCGCCGCTTCTTCTACCACCGATCCCGGGGTGGGTAATAATGAAAATGCACTGGCGATGGCGGCTTTGCAAACCGATAAAACAACGGTAGTACTTGACCCCGGCCCTCCAGTTGTTTCGAGATCATTTAACGATCAATACGGCTCCATCGTGTCTCAAGTTGCAACACGAACGAATCAGGCAACGGTTACCCAGCAAACTCAGGCGGGACTGGTGAGTCAGATTCGTCAACGGGCGGAAAGCGTATCTGGGGTGAATCTGGATGAAGAAGCGGCCAATCTGATCAAATTTCAGCAAGCTTATCAGGCGGCTTCACAAATAATCACGGTATCGAATACCGTGTTTAATTCGTTAATTAACGCATTTTAGGAGATTAACTTATGCGTATCTCGACGAATAGTATTGTTCAGCAGGGCCTGGAAGCCATGCTGAGACAGCAGAATGAATTGGCGAAAACGCAGTTACAGGTTTCATCGGGAAAACGGATTCAAACACCCTCGGACGATCCCATCGGTGCTGTCAAAATGCTGGACTTGCAAAGACAGATCGGGTTGTCCCAGCAATATCAGGATAATGCGGATGTCGCTGACAGTCGTCTGAGCACAACCGATGGAACGCTCAAAAGTGCGGGTGATATTATGCAACGGATTCGGGAACTGGCTGTACAGGCGTTGAATGATACAAACAGTGACAGCGCTCGCCAGGGGATTGCTGAAGAGATCAATCAGTTAAACGAGTCACTTGTCGCGTTAGCCAATACGACGGATGCGAATGGAGAATATCTTTTTTCCGGATATCAATCCGATGTGCAGCCTTTTGATACGGCAACATTTGCCTACAATGGGGATGGCGGACAGCGGCAATTGCGAGTCAGTGACGGTTATCTGGTGGCGATAAACGAGCCGGGAGATGGCTTATTTGTTACTCAGACAGTTGCCGGGCCTAATCAGGCAATCTTTCAGACAATCCAGGATTTTACTACTGCACTTAACAATGGAGCTGTTGGAACAGCGCCTAACGACGGTGATTTTCTGGCGAATATGGATTATGCGATGGATGCTTCTCTGGAAGGTCGTACCCGAATCGGTACTCGACAAAATGCCATCGAAATGCAACGTGATATTAATGAGAGTTCACAGTTCAGCATGACCGCTACACTTTCTCAAATTGAAGATCTCGATTATGCTGAGGCCATCACTGAGTTGAATAAACAATCAGTTGGACTACAAGCTGCGCAACAGGTTTATGTAAAAGTTCAGGGATTATCCTTGTTTAACTTTTTGTAAGTTTCCATTTGTCATAAAAGGCAGCTAAAGGATTATCAATGCAGCAAACCCAATCATACTGTGTTGTCTGCGGACAAAATGTTGTCAAATTTGAACCCTTTCGAGGGGGAACTGCTAACCGACCGTTTCTGATGCGCTTATTCAAAGTTGTCGGCAGTAATACCGATCATTTTCTATGCCCTTCCTGCCGTAGCCACGATCGTGAAAGACACTTGTTGATTTACCTCGCTTCCTTGAATTTACTCTCCATCTTTAGTCAAGCAAAGGTGTTGCATTTTGCACCAGAAAAATGGGTTTCAAATGTGATTCAGCTGCAGTCCCCAGAGCTTTATATTAAAGCGGATTTGTTTCCCCAAACGGACGATGTACAGCAGATAGATATGCTGGCAATACCTTATCCAGATGAGTTTTTTTCGGTAATTATCGCAAATCATGTACTTGAGCATGTTAACGATGATTTGTTGGCGTTGAGCGAAATTAGACGGGTGCTCAAAAAGGGTGGGCTGGCGATTTTACAAACCCCTTATAGTGATCAATTACACACTACTTTTGCGGATGACGGTATAAAAGGTGATTATCTCTGCCGTGAAGTCTATGGTCAGGAGGATCATGTGCGTCTATATGGGCGGGATATTTTTGATCGTTTCTCTAGTGCTGGTTTTAATTCATTGGTGGTGTCACACCAACAAGTTTTATCTGATATTGCTCCAGAGGTTTATGGTGTCAATCAAGATGAGCCTTTTTTTCTTTTTGAAGCAATATAGGTTGAAATATGGCAGTGCCTCTGGTCTCAGTATGTGTGATCACATATCAACATAAAAAATATATAAAACAATGTCTTGATGGAATCCTGGCACAAAAGACTGATTTTTCCTTCGAAATTTTGATTGGTGAAGATGGTTCTGTCGATGGGACACGTGAAATCTGTGAAGCTTATGCTGAACAGTATCCAGAAATCATTAGGTTGTTTTGTTGGGATCGCAATATCGATCGTTCTGCTTTTCCGGGAGGGCCGGGTCGATACAACACCATCCATACATTAAAAGCAGCCCGGACAGCCTATATCGCATTATGTGAAGGTGATGACTACTGGAGTGATGAAAACAAACTTCAACGACAAGTCTCGTTTTTGCAATCGCATTCTGAGTTTTCCATGAGTTTTCATGCTGTGGATGTGGATATCGACGGTGAGAAAAAAGCAGATAACCTGACTAAAGGAAAAGCGGACGAGTTTTCTATCTATGATTTGGCGCGCGGGAATTTCATCCATACACCATCGGTTGTTTACCGAAATCTCCTGCCAGAAGAGTTTCCTGCTTTCTTTAATACAACTCCGGTTTTAGATTATTTATTACATCTATACTTTGCACAGCATGGAAAAATTAAATATTTTTCCGAGCCAATGGCTGTTTATAGAGTGCATGGCGATAGTTATTGGTCATCCAAATCACAACGCTCTCGGTCGTTATTATGGTTAAACGTGTTAAATCCGCTCGTTGTCTACTTCTCTAGCGATAAAAAAGTAGCAGATATATTAAAACAGCAGGCATTTGATATTGGTTCAAATCTGTTAGCCAGCCCAACTGATCCACTAAGCGAAGATGAACTAAAAACTGTTTTAAACAATTTAGTGTCGATTGATCCTGTTTATTTTCTAAAACTCTCTCAGCAGAACTCGAAAGAGGTCTCTTTGGATAATTTGTTGAATCTGTTGCAAATTAACCTGCAACAAACCGACTTAAGTGTACAAAATATCGTGAAGTCGATAGTAAATAAAAACATAAACTGGCTAACCCACAATCAGTTGAAAGACGTTTTTGTGCTCAATGCCGTTCAATTAGTGCTTAATGAGTTAGAAAGTAATACATCCTCAAATCTATTACTAAGTAAACACCAAGAAACCAGCATCCGCGACTGTCTGCAATTATTAACTTCCACTTCGTTGAATGATGTGACCGATTCTGTCCTGCAGCTCAAATTGTTATTGCGCCAATGGTGGGAGCAGAAACGTTATCAATACTGGATTCATAACCATGCTTTGATGGAAATTGATGCCCAGATTCATGCCGAAAGGATGATGCAATGGCGTCACAAACCAACGTTCCATTTGTATATGTTTGTATTTAAAGAGGAACAAAATTTATTAGCCGATACACTGGCATCATTAGGCCAGCAGTTTTATCAAAATTGGAAGCTGACGGTGATTGCCGACTCTGCTTCACCTGATGTCATGTTTGAAGAGTTGGATGTATTGGAATGGCTTACATTGCCAGATCAAACAGAGCCCTATGATTACCTCAATGCCAATATGGCAGCTTCATCTGCCGAATGGGTCGCTTTCATTCCGGCAGGAACCTGTTTTGAGCCACAAATATGGTTGCAATTTGGTGATTATATAAATCTTTTTAAGGAACAAACGGCCTTTTATTGCGATGATGATGTAATCAGCAGTGCAGGGGAGCGCAGTCAGCCCCGATTCAAACCTGACTTTAATCTGGATCTGTTACGCTCGCAGGATTACATTGGACCTATCCTGTGTAAAACAACGCTGTTTGAAGCTTTAGGTGGTTTTGATAAGGTTCCAGGCCATGAAAATATGAGCTTGGCTTTTAAGATTTATGAACGTGTTGGGGCGGATGGAGTCGGCCATATTGCCGATGTGTTGATGCATTTACCCGAAAGCGTGTTATCACTTTACAGTACGCAGATGACCCAGCAGGCTGTTCAGCAGCATCTGGTTCGACAGCAACTTTATGCTTTTGCTGAGCCGGGTTTATTGGATAAAACGGTCAGAGTGGTCTATCAATGGCCTACTTCTCCAAAAGTCAGCATTATCATTCCCACCAAAGATAAGCTTGAGTTCCTTCGACCTAGTGTCGAGGCGGCACTATTAAAAAACAGTTATCCGAATTTTGAAATTATTATTGTAAATAATCTCAGCGAAGAACTGGATACACTGGAGTATTTTCGACAACTGTCCGAGCTGCCGGAAGATACGCTTCGAGTCATTGATTATCCCCATACTTTCAATTATGCAGCGATCAGCAATTTGGCTGCAGAACAGGCGCGGGGTGAGTATCTCTTATTTCTGAATAATGATACTGAAGCATTGCACCCTGAGTGGCTTGAACGCATGGTGGCCCATGGACAACGTCCAGAAGTTGGTATTGTCGGTGCTCGACTGGTTTATCCGGAAACCGGATTGATTCAGCATGCCGGTGTCATTCTTGGTATGGAGAGCATAGCCGATCATATATATCTGGGGGCGCTGGATATTAAAGAGCCAGGTTATATGGGCCGAGCGCAGGTAGACCAGAATTTTTCGGCGGTGACGGCTGCTTGTTTGCTGATTAGAAAATCAATTTATCAGCAAGTCGGCGGAATGGACGAACAGCAATTTGCTGTTTCCTACAACGATGTCCATTTATGTTTGAAGGTGCGTCAATCCGGATTTTTGGTGACATGGACACCTTATTCAGTATTAGTCCATCATGGTAGTGTGACCCAAAAGAGTGAACTCTCTCGACCCGTTGATCAAACTTTCAAGACCGAGCGCTTCCAGAGTGAGCGGAAGCATATGCTTAAAAAATGGTTGCCGGTTATTGCCAATGATCCGGCATTTAATCGAAACTTAAGTTTGGTTTATCGCGACTGTCTGATTGAATCGGCCATGCCTACCAATTGGGATACATACTTTCATGATCGTTCGAAAATTCTTGGCTTGCCCTTACAGGGGGGAAGCGGGGATTATCGTGTGATACAGCCGTTTTCTGCATTAAGTCATGCGGCATTGGCACAATGTGAATATTATCGTTTCAACAATAATATTACCCGACCGATTATGATCTCAGAATATGCGCGAATTGCACCAGACACTGTGGTGTTTCATGCGGCGCTAAATGATATTCAACTACAGCAATTAGAGCAGCTCAAAGAATTTTTACCCGATGTTTTCCGAGTTTACAGTATTGATGACTTATTAACTAACGTGCCCGAGCAAAGTTCAGCTTATAAAGAAATAAAACGTCATTTTGCTGACGCGAAATCGAGAATGCGCCGTGCATTACAATCTTCTGATCGCTTAATCGTATCAACACAGCCTTTAGCCGATTTGTGTGAGGGTATGGTTGCCGATATTCGGGTTATTCCTAATCGGCTACCCAAAAAACCATGGCTATCGGTCACTTCATTACGTAATCAAGGCCCCAAACCACGTGTAGGGTGGGCGGGCGCTCAGCAGCATCAAGGTGATCTCGCCATTATGTCCGAGGTCGTTAAAGCGACTGCAGATGAAGTGGATTGGGTTTTTATGGGGATGTGCCCGGAAGATATTAAACCGTATGTCCATGAATTTCATTATTTTGTGTCGATGGCCGAATACCCGGCAAAACTTGCCAGTCTGAATTTAGATTTGGCTATCGCACCTCTGGAAATCCATCCGTTTAATGAAGCTAAAAGTAATCTAAGATTATTAGAGTACGGCATATTGGGCTGGCCTGTTATCTGTACTGACATCTATCCATATCGAACCAACAATCCACCTGTCATTTACGTGCAAAATCAGGTGGATGAATGGATTGCGGCAATCCGGCAAATATTGGCCGATAAAGCGGCACTTGCTAATGCTGGATCGTTATTAAAGACTTGGGTTCTTGAGCATTACATGCTTGAAGATTACCTTGATGAGTGGCTTAGCGGCCTAACAAAGAGTAGATAACGATTTTGGGCCGACCTCGGCCCTTTATTTTTCTAGGTTTTGCCGTGTTGCATTGAAAAAATAAAGATTATTGGCATGAACCCTGCTTAGTTGATTTTATACCTGTTCGGA
This sequence comes from Methylophaga sp. UBA1464, assembly GCF_002325665.1. Lineage (NCBI taxonomy): Bacteria > Pseudomonadati > Pseudomonadota > Gammaproteobacteria > Thiotrichales > Piscirickettsiaceae > Methylophaga > Methylophaga sp. UBA1464. The sequence continues at coordinate 21,424 of NZ_DCSO01000089.1, read as the reverse complement.
GCGCCGGCAGGTTCTGAATAGAATCGCTCAATTAGGGAGAGTGTTATGGCACTAATCGTCAATAGTAATCTGGCATCTTTGAATGCTCAGCGTAATCTGAGTAACTCACAGAATGATCTGAATACGTCATTACAACGGTTATCATCCGGTTTGCGTGTCAATAGCGCCAAAGATGATGCTGCCGGTCTGTTTGTGGCTCAACAGCTTACTCGTGATATTCGGGGCACCAATCAGGCTGTTCGAAATGCGGCAGATGT
>NZ_DCSO01000089.1:20898-21054 GCF_002325665.1 Methylophaga sp. UBA1464 | reverse complement strand
ACAATTTACAACGTATTCGTGAAATCGCCATCCAGGCATCAAACGCAACAGTAGGCGACAGAACTGGTTTGCAAAAAGAAGTTGACCAGTTGACTCAAGAAATCTCACGTATTGTTCAAACAACCGAGTTCAGTGGAACCAAATTACTAAGCGGTC
>NZ_DCSO01000089.1:13086-20767 GCF_002325665.1 Methylophaga sp. UBA1464 | reverse complement strand
TTAGTCTTTCAGGTCGGTGCCAGTGGATCGACAAATAACCAGGTTGTATTGGAGACCGTTAATATTACCGGTATCGGTGGATACTCGTTGGATTTAACGGCAACCGGTACAATCGACGTCAGTAATGCAGCTAACGCCTCTGCGGCACTCTCTGGTCTGTCATTGGATATTGATGCGGTCAACCAAACCCGTGCAACTTATGGTGCTTTGCAAAATCGATTTGAGGCAGTGATCTCCAATCTGCAGAATTATGCCGAGAATCTGACAGCGGCACGAAGTCGGATCGAAGATGCAGATTTTGCCGCCGAAACGGCAAGATTGACCCGGGCGCAGATCCTGCAGCAGGCAGGCACGTCAATATTGGCTCAGGCTAACAGTCTGCCTCAGAGTGCACTCACCTTACTACAGGGTTAAAAATGAGGTCTTCAAAGTTACCGGAAAGACTGGCTTTTATCGCTTTCCGGTTTTTTTGAAAAAAAGATTAAAGAAAAATAACCGCAGGACGCTAAACATTTCGGAGGCGGTAAATACTGGGATTTCCACAGTCTGTCCGCCATGTTTAGTGGGGCAAAAAGCCCTTTAAAGCCTAGGAGAATTCTCATGGCGGTTATTGTAAACTCGAATCTGGCATCCTTAAATGCTCAGCGTAATCTTGAATCTTCACAAAGCAGTCTGAATCAGTCACTGCAACGTTTATCATCTGGCCTGCGTATTAACAGCGCAAAAGATGACGCGGCTGGTCTCTTCATTGCTGAACAGCTGACTCGTGATATCCGTGGTACCAACCAGGCCGTTCGTAATGCATCAGACGGTATCTCTCTTGGTCAGACTGCCGAGGGCGCACTGGGTGAAATCGGTAACAACCTGCAACGTATCCGTGAACTGGCGGTACAATCTGCTAACGCTACGACTGGAAACCGTACTGGTATCCAGGCTGAGGTTGATCAGCTGACCCAAGAAATCTCACGTATTATCCAGACTACTGAATTCGCTGGTAATGGCTTGTTGAGTGCTGTGAATTCACTGACTTTCCAAGTTGGTGCCAGTGGTGCGGCATCAAACCAATTGTCAATTTCAACAGTAAGTATGACAGGTATTGCCGGTTACTCTGCAGACTTGGCTGCAACAGGTACCATTGACGTCAGCACAGCAGGTGCGGCTTCTGGTGCACTTGCCAACCTGAGTACTGCACTGGATACCGTTAACCAGTCACGTGCAACTTATGGTGCGCTGCAAAATCGTTTTGAAGCGGTTATTTCCAATCTGCAGAACTATGCCGAAAACTTGACGGCTGCACGTAGCCGAATTCAAGATGCCGACTTCGCTGCAGAAACTGCGAATCTGACTCGTGCACAGATCTTGCAGCAGGCGGGCGTATCAATCCTGGCGCAGGCGAACACCCTGCCTCAGACAGCACTTTCATTGCTCGGATAAGTTACCGGGGGCTTTCCCGGCAAATATAGCCGGGAAACGCTTACCCGATACTCTTGGAGGATGAAGGGATGACTACAAACGATTTCACAGTTAAAAATGATTCGTTGTCATTACCAATTTCTGGCAATATTCAGCAGGGCAGTAATGTTCCTGCTGAAGTTGTTTCAGGGGTTGCAACTATACAACGGGTTAATGTCGTTGCAGAGCCAAATGCACTTTCAAGGCAATTGGAAGCAACTGATGAGCAATTAGCAGCGATTCAGGATCGCGTTGTTGCGCTGAATAGCTACATGCAAAATCTGAATCGTTCTTTACAATTTTCAGTAGATGACCAAAGTGGTGAAACTGTTATCAGAGTCATTGATTCAGAAACAGATGAACTTATCAGACAGATTCCTGCTGAAGAATTACTGGTAGTTCGTAGCTCTCTGGAAGAGTATCGTNNGAAGTGGCGATACGGTTATTAAAGTGATTGATTCTGAAACGGATGAATTAATCAGACAAATACCCGCTGAAGAGTTATTAGTCGTTCGTAGCTCTTTGGAAGAATATCGCGGCATGTTGCTGGAAATGAGAGTTTGATTGGCGTGTAATTTGCTTAAAATTACACACTAATCGGGAGCATTATCATGGCTACAATACAAGCACCAGGCATAGGGTCTGGCCTAGATGTAAACGACATTGTGACTAAGTTGATGGAGATTGAGCGCCAGCCAATCACCAATTTAACGAGTAAAAAATCTCAGGTTAATGCCCAGATAAGTGCGTATGGCTCGCTAAAAAGCAAAGTTGCTGATTTTCAGTCGGCAATGGCGAATCTTAATTCACCACAGAAATTTCAAGTCTATCAGGCCACAAGTGGAAGTGAATCTGTTTTCACCAGCTGGGTTTCCAGTGGTGCTGTTGCGGGAAACTACAATATTGAAGTGGTGAGTCTGGCTGAAAGGGACAAAATTGCCACCAAAGCCTATACCGATTCCAACACCGTTGTAGGAGAAGGCACACTGAATATCAGTATCGGAGCGGATAGTTTCGAACTGACTATTGATGGAACCAATAACACGCTTGCCGGCATCCGGGATGCCATTAATAACGCGACCGACAACACCGGTGTTTCGGCGACTATTGTGACTGGTGATGAAGGTGCTCGTTTAGTTCTGTCTTCAAAAGAAACCGGACTCGATAATGCGTTACGGATAAGTGTGACAGATAGTGACGGTAATAATACCGATGAAACGGGTTTATCGGCTTTAGCCTATAACCCGGAAGGTGGCGTAGAGTTCCGTGCGCCAATCTCGTCAGCACAAAATGCCCTGGTCAGGATTGATGGCTTTGATGTCAGCAGTAATACCAATACGATTACCGGTGCTATTGATGGTGTCACTATCAATGCCGCATCTGTAGGCTCTTCGACTTTAAGCGTGACAAGAGATGACGAGCAAATTCTCGAATCTGTTGAAGCCTTTGCTTCTGCTTTTAATGCGTTACGCTCAGAAATCAATAAACAGCGCAATGGTCAACTGGAAGCAGACAGTACGTTGTTGTCCCTGGAACGGCAAATATTTGATGTATTAAATGCTGGTACCGCCATTGATGGATCATCCTTTAGTTATTTGATTGAAGCAGGTGTATCTATTAATAAACAAGGTGTGATGGAGGTTGATTCGGATCGTATCACTGAAATCATGAACACCGATTTTGAATCGTTTAGCAATTTATTTGCTTCAGAAAATGGTGGTTTTGCTGCAAAACTGTCGAATTTGGCCGATGGCTGGTTAGCCAATGATGGCTTGATTGATTCCCGTGAAGATGGTTTGAATACACAAGTTAAAAGTATTGATGAGCAGATTTTGCGAATGGAAGATCGAATGATTTCCGTTGAGGCAAGAATTAGAGCACAATTTACGGCATTGGATACATTAGTCAGCAGCTTAAATAATACGTCGAGCTTTTTGACGCAACAGTTAGCGTCATTGAATAATCGTAATAATTAACACAGAGCGAACTTGGGATGATGCAAAACATGATCAATAAAAAAGCGCTGGATGGTTATGGTCGAGGCGCAGTCGAGTCAGAGGTGAACTTTGCTTCTCCGCATCGTATTATTCAGATGTTAATGGAAGGCGCATTATCAAAAATCGCCACGGCCAAAGGTTGCATTGCTCGTAACGATATTGCAGAGAAAAGTCGTCAGATTACCTGGGGAATGAATATTATCCAGGGATTACGAACCAGCCTTGATGCGCAAAAAGGTGGTGAAGTCGCGGCGAACCTTGATTCACTTTATGAATATATGGGACGGCGTTTGCTGGAAGCTAATGTGACCAACGATGTCGCCATTCTGGATGAAGTCAGTAGCTTGCTGATGGAAGTCAAAGCAGGATGGGATAATATTCCCGCCGAGTTTCATTAATCTGCTATGTCAAATTCAGACGATAAAATTGAAATGTTGCAACAGGCTTTGCAACTCACTCAGAACATGCTGAACCTGGCTAAACAAAAAAACTGGGAAGCACTTGATCCTATCGAAAAAAAAAGACAACTTTTGCTAGATGCACTCTTCCCCTTAGCCGATAGCTCTGTTGAAATCAAAAAGGTGGCAACAGATTTACAAAAGCTCATAGACACCAATAATGAGCTTATTGCGCATTGCCAAAAAGGGAAACAGTCTCTTCAGCTGCAAATGCGTGACGCAAAATTCACCCAAAAAGCCGTAACTGCTTATCAATCCAATTAGTTAGCGTACTTAATTCTGATAAAGTTCCCAAATTTAGTGTCATTTTTTTGACAACTAACCGTAAAGTGCTTAACTTGATTTCACAAATCCTTGTAGTGATACCGTCAGGTACGGAGTGAGCTTGTCTTCAGGAGCAGTTATGAATGCGTGTAATATCTTGGTGATAGATATTGACCCCCAACGCCGAGAAACGCTTTCCACGCTTATTGCGTTTTTGAATTGCCACGCAGTGGTGGTGAAGGACATGGAAAGTTGGTTTGATAGCATTGATGATTTAAATGATATTGCGTTGGCGCTGGTTGGTGATTGTGGAGGGGGCAGCCAGACCAAACAATTACTTCGTGAACTGGTCAATCATGAAGCAAGAGTTCCGGTTTTCACGCTTGATTATCCTCAAAATGTTACTGGCGAATTCCCCGGTACCATCGGCGCATTGCATTATCCTGTTAAGTATCCTCAGTTAAGTAATGCCTTACAGCAAGCTTCGGTTTATAAAAATCAGGCTCAAAATACAGTTGAAACCGAACCATTGTTTCGCTCCTTGGTTGGAAACAGTGTAAAAATGAAGCGGGTTCAGAAAATGATTCAGCAGGTGTCAGACTCTGAAGCAAATGTATTGATTCTGGGGGAATCCGGGACGGGTAAGGAAGTGGTTGCCCGCAATTTACATTACTTTTCTTCCCGTCGGGAAAAACCTTTTGTGCCAGTAAACTGTGGCGCGATCCCCGGTGAGCTTCTTGAAAGTGAACTGTTCGGACATGAAAAAGGCGCTTTTACTGGTGCGATAACGGCCCGAAAAGGACGTTTTGAAATGGCCGAAGGTGGCACCCTGTTTCTTGATGAAATTGGGGATATGCCATTACCCATGCAGGTCAAGCTGTTGCGGGTATTACAGGAAAGAACGTTTGAACGGGTTGGTAGTAATAAAACGCAAAAAGCCAATGTCAGAGTCATTGCGGCAACTCACCGGAATTTAGAAACCCATATTGATGATGGTCGTTTCCGAGAGGACTTGTTTTATCGTTTAAACGTCTTTCCGATTGATATGCCAGCGTTACGTGAACGACCAGAAGATATCCCATTACTGATTCATGAGCTGACCCAGCGCATAGAACATGAAAACCGTGGGGCTGTGAGATTTACCCCGGCGGCAATCGCTTCGTTATGTCGTTACAGCTGGCCCGGAAATGTTCGAGAGCTTGCTAATGTGGTGGAAAGGCTGGTGATTTTATATCCCTATGGCACAGTTGATTTTGATGATCTGCCAGAAAAATATCAAATTGACGGCGAACCTCTGACGGAAGTTGTTACCGCGGCTATTTCTGCTCGGCCTGAAACATCAGCTGCACTAAATGTGGTTGTCAAAGAGAATGCAGCCAGTGATTCTGTTGCACCATTAAATGGAGCAAGTCATTCCGATAATGGGGCAATTAAAATGGAGGTGCTTCCGGAAGACGGATTGGATTTAAGGGAGCATCTGGCCAATTTGGAATATCTGCTTATCAAACAAGCATTGGATGAAGCGGCCGGGGTTGTTGCCCATGCAGCCAGCAGGCTCAAAATGCGCCGAACAACATTAGTGGAGAAGATGCGCAAATATGGTATTCAACGTGATGTTGAAATCACCTGATATAGGTGCCTGAATTTTGACTCCGAAATAAAATAATTAAATATAAGTCATTGATATTTAATAGTTAAAAAACAGGGCATGTATTTTGCAGAAACACTATCGGAAACCCTTTAGTGGAGCAAAATAGATGAACCTGAAATGGCCTGAATCCTCTTCCCAGAGTGAACGCCCTGCAACCAAGTCAACACACTCAACGAAACGGCCCATGGCTGCTATCGCTGAAAATCATCCTGTTTGGACACCACCAGTAAGTCATAAAAAAACATCAGCTTCAGAGAGCCGTATTGCGGATCGTCTCAGTAGCTTGTTAGCAGTCATTCCCGGTGGTGTAGTGGTGATTGACGGTACGGGTTTGGTTCAGGACTGTAATCAGGTGGCTATTAATCTGCTTGGCGAACCATTAACTGGTCAACGTTGGATTGATGTCATCAAACGGGCTTTTAAACCACGTGAGGATGATGGGCATGATGTCTCGCTGGCTGATGGCCGTCTGGTGCATATTTCTACCAGTCCATTAGATAAAGAACCGGGACAAATTATCCTGCTTCAGGAGGTCACAGAAACGCGTCAACTGCAGCGTAAAGTGGCACATTTGCAGCGTTTGTCTGCAATGGGTGAAATGGCAGCACGCCTGGCCCATCAAATCCGCACCCCTTTATCCTCCGCCACATTGTATCTTGCACCGCTACTCAAGCCCGAAACTGAAAAAACGACGCAACTGAAATTTGCCCGCCGTTTACATGACAGTTTGAGCCATATGGAACAGCTGGTTCGCAATATGCTGGCATTCTCGCGTGGCGATATGAATAGTACGGCACCGGTCAGTGTGAGTGAATTAGTCGATGAACTGGTTCAGCAGTTTATCGCGCAGCCCGAAAGTGAATCCTTGAATGTACAGGTGAGTAATCTGGTCAACGATGGCTATGTATATGGCAGTCAGCCGGCATTGGTCAGTGCATTGAACAACTTACTGAATAATGCACGTCAGGCCTGTGGTGAGGAAGGAAAAATTACAATTCACGCCGAGTATGCTGAAGAAGATCAGCAGCAGTTTATTGAAATCAGTATTGAAGATAATGGTGACGGAATCGCAGAGGCTGATTATGAGAAGATTCTGCAACCCTTTTATACCACGCGTTCAGCAGGAACCGGTCTGGGCTTGGCAGTTGTGCAATCGGTTGCCCGGGCACATAAAGGTATGTTGTGGCTGGATAGTGAGCCAGGCGTTGGCAGTACATTTTGTCTTCGACTGCCAGTTTACCGTCCTATGAATACCCCCCAGGAAACAATGCAAACAGGAGTGAAATCATGACGCAGTCAATGATTATGGTGGTTGAAGATGATGCAAATTTACGTATTGCTTTATGCGATACGCTGGAACTTGCAGGCTATCAGGTCACGGCGACTGACCACGGCCAGAAAGCTTTGGATAAGCTGGCAAATGAACCCATAGGATTGTTACTCAGTGATTTGCAGATGCAACCAATGGATGGACATACCCTGTTGAAAAAAGCCCGCGCCATGCTGCCTTCTCTGCCAGTGGTGCTGATGACCGCTTATGGTTCAGTACAAAGTGCCGTAGAAGCCATGCATGAAGGTGCCTGTGATTATCTGATGAAACCATTTGAAGCCGATGATTTGCTGCAACGCGTACAGCGTTATGTACGCACATTGCCAGCCAGTGATGATATGGTGGCTGCCGCTAAATCCTCTGTGGATTTACAATCGTTGGCAAGACGCGTGGCTGAAACCGATGCCACGGTGTTAATCAATGGCGAGAGCGGTACCGGTAAAGAAGTTCTGGCACGCTTTATCCATCGCCACTCACCTCGTAAAGACGGACCCTTTGTGGCGATTAACTGTGCTGCGATCCCTGAATC
>NZ_DCSO01000089.1:706-13063 GCF_002325665.1 Methylophaga sp. UBA1464 | reverse complement strand
AAGCAACATTGTTTGGCTATGAGAAAGGGGCATTTACCGGCGCAGCTCAAGCGTATGCCGGTAAATTTGAACAGGCAAATCAAGGCACGATTTTATTGGATGAAATTACCGAAATGGATATTTCATTACAGGCTAAATTATTGCGGGTGTTGCAAGAGCGGGAAGTAGAGCGCCTGGGAGGAAGAAAAACCTTATCGCTGGATGTACGTGTACTGGCAACCACTAACCGCACACTTCGTGAAGAAGTAAAGGCCGGTCGTTTCCGCGAAGACTTGTTTTATCGATTAAACGTTTTTCCTTTGCAGTTATTACCTTTGCGCGAACGACCGGAAGATATTGTGCCATTGGCTCAGCAGTTACTTGAGCGTCATTGTCAGCACAGTGGAAAGGTGGCGCCCCATTTTGATAATGAAGCACAAATCAAATTGTCTCGGCACAGCTGGCGAGGCAATGTGCGTGAACTGGATAATGTTATTCAGCGCGCTTTGATTTTACAGCGAGGCGCAGTAATCAAGGCCGAAGACCTTGCCTACGAAACCCTGGCCGGAACTCAGCAAAGCAATACTGAAGTAAACCCTGTACCAGTGATGGTGGACGATAATTCTGATGCACTGACGGTTAATGCGGATGATTTACGCAGTCATGAACAGCGTCATATTCTCGACATGCTGGCCAAACATCGGGGCAGCAGACGTGAAACTGCAAAAGAACTGGGTATCAGCGAACGCACGTTACGCTACAAGATTTCTCGTTTTCGTGAACAGGGCGTTGCCATTCCCGGAAAATTTGGCAAGAAGTCTGCATAAATAAACCAAGCTCAACCAAGTCACACAAAGCGAGAAGATTCTTATGATAAAAGCGATTGATCCCAACCAGCTGCTGACACAAATGCGGGCTATGCAAACTCAGGCAAATCAAGCCATGCCCATGCCGGCAGAGCAAAATTTGTCCAGCGGACGAGTTGATTTTGCCGATTTGATGAAAAATGCTGTTGATAAGGTGAATGAGACACAACAAACTGCGAGTCAGTTAAGAACCGCTTTTGAGTTGGGTGATCCCAGTGTGAATTTAACTGACGTTATGATTGCTTCACAAAAATCCAGTGTGGCTTTCGATGCAACTATCCAGGTGCGTAATAAGCTTATCGAGGCTTATCAGGAAGTCATGAGAATGTCGATTTAATGTTGCTGGTTAAACTGAAGAGCTGAAACATGGAAAACGTACCTGCTACAAAAACGAATACATTTGCTGCCAATTCTCCTCTGGCGGTGATGCAAAACAATATTTCCCGCCAGCCGGTGACCAAACAAATCATGTTTTTATTAGCCATTGCCGCGAGTATTGCTGTGGGTGGTTACGTATTTATGTGGTCGCAGACACCTTCCTATCAGGTGTTGTTTTCAGGAATGGAGGCGCAGGAGTCATCTGAAGTTGCCAATGTACTGCAGCAGATGAAAATCGATTATAAGCTGGATCCAACGTCAGGCGCATTACTGGTTCCGGCGTCAGAAGTTCAGGGCTTGCGTTTACGTCTGGCGGCGGAAGGTTTGCCACGTAGCTCAGCACAGGGCATGGAGATTCTGAGCCAGGAACAGGGTTTTGGCACCAGTCAGTTTATTGAGCAGGCTCGCTATCAACGCGCGATGGAGCAGGAGCTTGCCCGTTCGGTGGCTGAATTACAGAATGTCAGAAGTGCCCGGGTGCATCTGGCAATTCCAAAACAATCTGTCTTTGTTCGTGAACGTAAACCGCCCACCGCGTCAGTAGTGCTGAATATGTATGCTGGCAGAACCTTGGAACGAGGTCATATTGCCGCTATTACGCATATGGTGGCTGCCAGCGTTCCGAATATGAAAAGCTCGGATGTTACTGTAGTCGATCAGCGCGGTAATTTGCTTAGTCAGCCAGAACGCAATAGCAGCATGGCATTGAGTGATACGCAGCTGGAGTTCACCCAAAAGCTTGAACAGTTATATATCAGTCGTATTGAAGATATCCTGACCCCGATCGTGGGGATGAATGGTGTCCGTGCGCAGGTCGTTGCTGATGTTGACTTTACCGTGACTGAACAAACTCAGGAGAGTTACAACCCGGATTTGGCAGCATTACGCAGTGAACAGCTTGCCGAAGAAGAACGTGTTGGAGGACTGGGGCCTATGGGGGTACCTGGAGCCCTAACCAACCAGCCTCCTGGTGGTGGAGTCGCTCCGGAACAGGCAGTGCAGGAAAATGTTGGGGAAGATGGTGAAGTGGTCACCAACACGGTAACACCTGGCTCCAGCACGAAACGCAGTACCCGCAACTTCGAACTGGATCGTACGATCAGCCATAGCCGCCTGGCACCTGGCAGTATTCGTAAGTTGAGTGTTGCTGTGCTGGTTGATGAACCCGCAACCACAGATGCTGAAGGTAATATGGTGAGTACGCCGTTGAATGATGCTCAAATGGCGCGGATTAATACCCTGGTTATGGATGCTATCGGTTTCAATATGGCACGTGGTGATAGTTTAAATGTAGTCAGTGCTCCGTTTGTTACACCGGTTGAAGCTGAACCTTTGCCCAGTATTCCTTTGTGGGAACAACCATGGTTTTGGGAGGTTGGTAAGCAAGTACTGGGAGCCTTGGTTGTATTATTCCTGATTTTTGGGTTGATACGGCCAGCCTTCAGGGATCTGAATAAATCCCCAGATAAACAGTTAGCCAATCAAACCGGTGAAAACGCGGAAGGCATGTCGGCAGAACAGGTTTTGGCAGCAAGTAGTAAAAATGGAGAGGATATTGCTAAACTGACGACTGGTTCTGAGCGCGTTGAACAGCATTTGACTAATATTCGTAGCTTAGTACAGCAGGACCCTGCGCTGGTAGCGCAAGTGGTAAAAAACTGGGCAGCGAGTGATGCATAATGGCCGAACAACCCCGTAAATTAACAGGTACTGAAAAAGCTGCTGTTTTTCTTCGCTCGATAGGTGAGGAAGATGCTGCTCAAGTACTAAAACATATGGGACCAAAAGAGGTTCAGAAAATCGGTCAGGCCATGGCGACATTAAGCAATGTGACCCGTGGTGAAGTTGAAACTGTTTTAGGCAGTTTTGTCACTACTGTTGAGCAGGAGACCGGCCTTGGCATTGGGTCCCATGATTATGTGCGGAAAATGCTGGTCGGCGCGTTGGGTGAAGAACGGGCTGGTGGCTTGCTCGACAGGATCCTTTCCGGTGGTAACACGAACGGTCTTGAACAATTAAAATGGATGGATGCACGCGCTATCTATGAAGTCATCCGTCTGGAGCATCCCCAAATAGTGGCGATAGTATGTTCCTTCCTGGATTCAGATCAGGCAGCACAGGTTCTTGGAATGTTTCCTGAACGGGATCAGGCAGCCATTCTGCTTCGCGTTGCAACCCTGGATGGCGTACAACCTGCAGCACTGAACGAACTCAATGAGATCCTGGAAAAACAATTCAGTGGCAATGCTGGTGGACAAACGGCCACAGTGGGGGGGCCGAAAACGGCGGCGGATATTCTGAACTTTGTTGAGGGTAGTCGTGAAGCGGCCATAATGGAAAAAATCAAAGAGGCAGAACCGGATCTGGGCCAGAATATCGAAGATCTGATGTTTGTCTTTGATAATCTGATTGATGTCGATGATCGCGGTATGCAGACGCTGATGCGTGAAATTCAAACCGATCAATTACAGTTGGCACTTAAAGGTGCTGACGAAAATCTTAAAGAGAAGTTTCTTAAAAACATGTCTCAGCGTGCGGCGGAAATGCTACGTGATGATCTCGAAGCCATGGGACCAGTGCGTGTCAGTGATGTCGAGGCCGCACAAAAATCCATTCTGGCTACCGCGCGGATGCTGTCCGATAAAGGTGATATTGCATTAGGTAGCGGCGGTGGTGGTGATGACTTCATCTGATGATCTTTATACGACCGAACATGCCAACGTTTTATCTGCCGAAGAGTTAGCCAACGCGTATGAGCGGTGGGAGGTTCCACGCGTTGTCTCGGTTTCTGATGTAGAAGCTGAAAATGCAAGCCCGCTTACGGTTGAAGCTATAGAAGCCGTTCAACAGGCTGCCCAGGAAGAAGGTTTTAAACTGGGATATGATGAAGGTTATCAGCAAGGCCATGAGGCTGGTATCAAATCGGGTGAAGCCGATATTCAGCAGCAATCACAACATTGGAAAACCTTAATAGACAGTCTTCATGCACCACTTAAAGCTGTTGACGCCCTTGTCGAGCAGGATTTGCTTGCCATGCTTAGTCTGCTGACCCGACAAATCATTTATCAAGAGATCCGCCAGCAACCGGAGCTTGTCATCACAGCTGTCAGAGAGGCATTGGCTGTATTACCGGTCAGTGATCGCCAGCTTAAGGTCTATCTGAATCCCGAAGATATGGAGCTGGTCAAAAATGGCCTGAAACTGGATGAGGATGCCGGCTGGCAGTGGTATGAAGATCCGCTGTTGACTCGCGGAGGAGTAAGGTTGGTCACTGCGGATACCACGATTGATGCCACGGTTGAAACACGACTCAACAATTTGATTTCACGGTTATTGAGTCAAGACAATCACTATGAATCCTCCTGAACCCAATAATCGTGCTATAGCGTTGCAACAGCAGTTGCAACAACATCACGCGCGATTAGCAGCCGATCAAGAGACTCCGATTACAGTTGAAGGACGTTTAACCCGTATGGTGGGGTTGACCCTGGAAGCGGTTGGATTTCAAGCATCCGTTGGCAGCCGATGTGAAATTTATGCCCCGGGACGTGAACCGGTTGAAGCGGAAGTGGTTGGTTTTCATGACGAAACGCTTTATCTGATGCCGACTGGCAACATTCGTGGTCTGGTACCTAATGCTCGTGTCAGACCGATTCGCAGTGATTCCCAGGTTCCGGTAGGCGAAGCCTTATTGGGCCGGGTCGTTGATGGTGCCGGAAAGCCACTGGATGGTCGCGGACCATTGAATGTAAAAGATAAAGCTCCCCTGCATGGAAAAATCGTCAATCCGTTATCACGCGCCCCGGTCAGACAGCATCTGGATGTCGGTGTCAGGGCAATCAACGCGTTAATGACCGTTGGCCGTGGACAAAGGATGGGTCTGTTTGCCGGCAGTGGTGTGGGCAAAAGTGTATTGCTGGGTATGATGACCCGTTTTACCGAAGCCGATGTGATCGTCGTGGGGTTAATTGGCGAACGGGGACGTGAAGTAAAAGAATTTATAGAAGATATTCTTGGTGAAGAAGGTTTGAAACGTGCCGTAGTAGTAGCTTCACCGGCAGATCATTCACCATTGATGCGTTTGCATGGTGCCATGTTGGCTACCAGTATTGCGGAATATTTTCGGGATCAGGGCAAACAGGTTTTATTGCTGATGGATTCACTGACGCGTTTTGCACAGGCGCAGCGGGAAATTGCACTTGCGGTAGGTGAACCGCCAGCCACTAAAGGTTACCCACCTTCAGTGTTTTCATTATTGCCGCAACTGGTTGAGCGAGCCGGCAGTGGTGAAATAGGTGGCGGTGCAATTACCGCGATATACACCGTCCTGACTGAAGGTGATGATCAACAGGATCCGGTGGCTGATGCGGCCCGTGCCATTCTGGATGGGCATATTGTGTTATCCAGACAATTAGCTGAAGCCGGTCATTATCCTGCTATTGATGTTGAAGCATCGATCAGCCGGGTCATGCCGCAGGTGGTGGATGCCAAACATTTACAGCTGGCGCAGCAATTCAAGCAGATTTATGCCACTTACCGACAAAATCAGGATCTTATTACTATTGGAGCCTATCAGGCTGGCAGTGATCGACATATTGATGAAGCAATTAATCGTTATCCGGCTTTATCAGCAATGTTGAAACAGGATATGCATGTGGCGCATGATTGGAATAACAGCATTCAGGCATTACAAAAACTGTCTTTTGGACAAATGAGTAATCAACCACAGTTAAATGGACAGCTGATGCAAGCGGAACAACGCAATTTCTAATTGCTTTTAACTTTTCTTATACGGGGTTTATGAGCACATGACACGGGCAACTAAACTAAACCCAGTGATTGAAATGGCTGGCCGTGATACGGATAAGGCCATGCAAGACTTGGTTCAGGCCAATAACGTATTAGATCAGGAAAGACATCAGCTCAATGACTTATTGCGATATCGTGAAGAATATCTGCAACAGTTTCGACAAGGCGATGCGCTACAGATGAGCGCACGCAAAGCCATTGATTTACGAAATTTTCTGGCTCAGTTAGATCAGGCTATACGCTTACAACAGAGTCAGGTTGAACGCTGTTTTGTTCAGACACAAAAACAACAACAGCGATGGCTGGAAGCCAGAAATAAACAACGTTCAATCGAATCCCTCAAAGATCGCTACCAAAACGAAGCCGAACAACGACAGCAAAAACTGGAACAGCGGTTGGCAGATGAACATACTGCTATGCTCTGGGCGCGCAGACATAAATAAACACTGGCATAGTCTCTGCATTAACCTTTAAAAAGCGGAAAATTCCGTGCAGCTTGGAATTTTGATAGGTTTGCCAATGGATAACGTGTTGCCTCCAAGTTTTTTTGTCAAAAACAGTATTTGAAAAGCCATAATTATGATGCATACAAAAACAACGCTGGATTGCGGAGTGCAGCTCACCATTACTCAACTGGAGCTTTGGTATTTGCATTGTCTGAAACTATTGCTTGCTGGAGACAGCATCTATATCGATGTCAGTCGATTACAAAAAATTGACACCGCAGCTCTGCAATTGTTGTATCAATTTTATCAACAGGCACAACATTACGGTATTCAGGTAGTTTGGTCAGATATGAGTGAGAACTTTCAGGATGCAGTCAACTTATCAGGATTAATGTTTACAATGGAAAACCAGCAGTCATCAGACGAATCAGGCAATGGAGAAAAACTAGGATGGCCAGCATATTAGTAGTGGATGATTCGCCTTCGTTAAGACAAATGCTGCAAATTATTTTGCAGAATTCCGATCATGAGGTGTTGTGCGCAGAAGATGGTAAACAGGCGCTTGAAATGGTGTCTGAAGTGCAGTTCGATTTGATATTAAGTGACTTTAATATGCCACAGCTAAGTGGGCCGGAATTCATTGTGCTGCTTCGCCAACTACCGCAATACCGGTTTACTCCCGTGCTGCTGTTAACGACCGAAACAGATGAAGATAAAAAACAAATTGGACGCAGCGCCGGGGCCAGCGGATGGTTGAAAAAACCGTTTGACCCTGAGCAGTTGGTCCTGACGGTTAATTCACTGTTGAATTAAATCTGATATCAATGAAACCTTCATTATCTTCTGCAACAGCCGCTTTTCAAGAAGAAGCGCTGGAGACATTGCAGCAAATAGAACAATGGACAGTATCCTCATTACAGGAGGTATCGGCCTACAATGAGCCGCAAGAAACGCGCAGATTACTGCACTCTTTGAAAGGTACGGCAGCCAGTTTTGGTCATGATGTTATGGCGCAGGTCTGCCATGCCATAGAGAGTTTTTTGGAAGATAAACAGCAACTCAGTGTGCAGGATAGTGAAACGTTGTTAACAGCAATTGACTATTGCCGCCAAAGCTTAAATGAACCTGAATTAAGTCCGCAGTTGCAGAACGGAAATCTGGCAGATTGTATCGCTATGCTGAAGAGTCAGGTGCAGCGTACTCAAGAAACATCAAATGCCAGGCTCCCTCAGGAAATAAATGGTTCAGTTTGGCAAATTGATTTTGCACCGCACCGGCAGTTTTTTGAAAACGGTCATGATCCTTTACGTATTATCAGGGCATTACGTAATTTGGGGCCTGTTAAAGTCTCGGTATTCACTGATAAATTGCCGGATTTTGCTGATTTTGATCCATTTCAATGTTATCTGCGCTGGCAGATCACCCTTAAAGCAGAACTGGATTATAAAAAGCTGGCGACTCAATTCGAATGGGTAAAACATCTGTGTGATTTAACCATAGATTTACTGGCTTTACCCCAAACCAACCGGCTCATTGAGCCAAATCGTTACAAACTGAATGAAGCGGATCTGGATTCATTACTCACTGTTTCTCAAACGCTGCAGTCGCAGTTATATAAAGCTATTGCGTTGACAGACCAGTTAAATCATACGGATAAAGTTCGTTTGTCGCGTCGTAATCATGCGATGAAGCGCCAGCAGCAACTGTTACAGCAACAGCTGTTACAGATTACGATGCGCCCTTTGGCTGATGCTTTTGCCAGATTGCCTCGGATGGCTTTTGATCTGGGACAAAAAACCAATAAACCCGTACAACTGCATATGCATATTGCAGCCATTGAACTGGATAGTCTGATCATCAATTCATTGATGGATCCCTTGATGCACCTGTTACGCAATGCGCTGGCGCATGGAATTGAATCCGCTGAACAGCGTCAACAGTCCGGCAAACCCGTTAATGGGCAGATTCATATATCCGCCGAGCAAATCGATGAGCAGTTATTAATCCGTTTCAGTGATGATGGAGCGGGACTGTCCGAGCAACAGATTCTGGCAAAAGCCAGGCAAATGGGCATTAACATTCAGAACTCAATAAAGAACAGTCAGCAACTCAGCGAGTGGATTTTTCGTGCGGGTTTTTCAACGGCTAAATCGGCCGATGCTATTTCCGGGAGAGGTATCGGGCTGGATGTGGTCAAGCAGCACGTTACCGATTTGGGCGGCAGTATTGAGTTGGTCTCTGCTCAGGGAAAAGGCTGTTGCTTTACGATGAATATTCCTGTTCAGCGTTCTCTGGTTGATGTTCAGCTGGTCAGCGTTTCCGGGCAGACAGTTGCATTGCCGTTAATCAATTTAATCGATAGTTATGCTTTTGATAGCAACAGAGTGATTTGGCAGCATGGCAAGCAGTGGTTTATTACGGATGATAGTCGTCAAATTCCCTTGTTCGATCTCGGTAAGTTTCTGCAATTGGCACCTGAGCCTGAAGATGATGAGGCGACCTTTATCATCGTATTGAATGCGGAAAACCATTTTTTTGCCGTGCAAGTGGAGCGTCTGGCAGAACAGGCGCAGTTGTTAATCAAATCCTTGCGTCCACACTATCGTCATCTGAGTGGCGTTAAAGGGGTTGCCATATTGCCTGAGGGAAGTTTGGCTTTATTGCTCGAGCCCGGCAGATTGTTGATGTCATTCTCAAACCTTGGTGAAAGCTGAAATGACCAGCGAAGTGCATTTAAATCAGGATATTTACCAGTTGATGGTGATCAGTCACCAAAAGTTCATGGTGCCAGTCCATAGTATTGTCAGTGTGTTCGCACTGGAGGATATACTTCAATTGCCACATACACCTGATTGGCTGTCAGGCGTGGCACATATTCGTAATGCAATTGTACCGGTCGTCAATCTGAATGAACTAATAGGTTCCGCTGAGCCAGTGATTCAATCTGCTTATCCGTTACTTGTGTTATTGCGCCATCCTCGGGACTCACAGCGCTGGTTGGCGCTTTGTGTAACAGATCTCAGTAGCGTTTTGCTCAAGGAAGATCTGCATAAAATGTCATCAAGCTCAGCGGTTCATCCTTGTTTGAAGGCTGTGTTGGACAATCATTCACAAAAAATCCATTGGCTTGATATCAGTAAATTATTTGAGCAATTGATTAAGGAACAAGCGTAAGGGATGTCTGAGCAAGGAGCCAAGCGCATCATTGCGGTGATGAACCAAACGCATGATGTTGGGAAGACCACGGTCACTGCAAATTTAGGTGTTATCCTGGCAGAAATGGGCTATCGGGTTTTAATGCTGGATTTGGATCCCCAGTCTGATTTAAGCCGACAGTTCGGTGTGCCTGAAACGCAACCAGGAATGGATGCCCTGTTAAGTGATAATGCTTTGGCAAGCGAGCTATTACTGCCCTTAACTGAGCATCTATCGCTTATTGCATCCGGTCCGGAGCTGCTTTTGTACGAGCAACAAACACCCTCGGCAAAACTCGGTATGCAACTGAAGCAATTACTTACTTCGACAATACAGGCAGATGCAGATATTATTCTAATTGACTGTGCAGCCTTATCGGGGTTGTTAGGGACCAATGCGGTGTTAGCGGCTACAGATATGTTAATTCCGGTTTCTGCAGGACACGGAGCACTACGCGGTATGATAAAAATGTTACCCGTATTGCAACGGGTGTCGAAGTTGAGAGCAGAGTCATTAAGATTATGGCTGTGTTTAAATAGATTACCGGATGGCAGTGATTTTGCTTACCAGTTTGGTCATTTATTAACGCAGTATTTTCCGAAGCGAGTGCTGAAAACGGTGATATACGATAACGAGTCTGCCAATCGGGCAGATTATCAATCTCTGGCAAACGATTTGCTGTTGGGAAGAGCAGATTAATGGCTGAAAATGCGCTACGACAAAATCTGGTCAGTGAATCAGCTGATTTGGCTGAGCATGATATCACGCTGGTTGAACATAATTTTGCTACGCTGATGGGGTTCAGCGACGCTTTGGCTGAGCGCTTTTATCAGCGCTTATTTGCTGAATACCCTGAGACCACGACTTTATTCAAATCAGTAACAATTGAAGGACAGCATAAAAAGTTACTGGCTTCCATGGTTATGCTGATTAAGCATTTACGTGACTCAGCAATAATTGAGGATTACCTGCAGGGATTAGGTGTTCGTCATCAACAATATGGTGTCGAAGCTTCGCATTACGAGATGTTTATTGAAAACTGGTTATCGGTGATTTCTGAGTTTTCTGAGCAGGAATGGAATGAACCGTTACAGCAAGCCTGGCGCAACATTCTTGAGTATGTCGCCGAGTTGATGCAAACACCCGTCACGCAGGTTACAGACCCTGAAGCGGTTAATCAGACAAATCAAAACTCCACTGCGGAGTGTGCACTTACATCGCTAGCTGTAGCTCAAACTGCAACTCCAATGGTGATGATGGATTTGAATTTGGTGGTTCGTTATCTCAATGCGGCCGCTGAAAGTTTGTTAAATAAACACCAAGCCAGTCTTGAACATTTTTTCCCTAATATCAGTTTTGACAGTATTACCGGGGCTTCTCTACAACATTTTGCCGAAAAAATACCCTTTCCAATCGACTGGTTCAGTAACTTTGAGCAGTTACCGAGAAGCATTGATTTGCATTATGCGGATCTCGATTTGAGAGTGACAATTTCTGTGTTGTATAAAAATGATGAACCGGAAGGTTTTTTGCTTGAGTGTTATCCGCAAACTGCGGCAGTAAGTCAACATCCGGAAGACCCCAAAACATCGTCAACCACTGGTGTCTCAACAATACACAGCAATCTTTTAACGTCACTTGAAAAAGTCCTTAATGAAGTACAAACACAAAACGGTCATTTGACGGGGATGTTGCAGGAAATAGATGACGCTGTATTTGAAACCAGTTTGCTGGCTTTAAACTGTACAGTGGAAGCGGCAAAACTTGGTGATGAAGCACGTCAACTACGCGACTTTTCAATGGAGATCCGCGTCCTGAATCAGCAGTTGAGTCAATTGCTGCAACCATTAAAGGTTCAATCCGGACTACAGCAGCAACAGTTAACCAAAAGTATTGAGCTTGCCCGGCAACTGGAAATGGAGCTGACTCAAAACCTTCTGGTTAAGGAGAGCCAGAATCGCCATTCAATTGAACAAATCAGTCACCAATTATCTCAACAGACACAAGCCTTAACGCATCTTATCCATGCGATTTCCTCAAAGGCTGGTCCATGAATCTGCAAGTTTGGCACAGCCATTGCTTTTCATTACTTAAACAGCCTGTATGAGCTGGTAAATCAGAGTTTAAGGAAACGACATAATGCAACAGCTGACCCTTCCCTCCCTCAATGTTGTGAACAACAGTAATGCGGATAAATCTGTTAAATCAGCTGTAAACAACAAGGATAATGATGCTTTTGCGTCTGAACTGGATCGTAGGGTGAATGACCACCAACAATCTGCAAAGGATAAAACAGCTAAAGCCGATTCCAAAATAGATTCAAAACAAACGGAAAAAAACGATAAAGCGGAAAAGTCCGAATCGAAAGACGGCAAAAAGTTGCCGCTGGAAAAAACTGACAAAAGCACTGCAAAGACAGAAAAAGAAACAGATAAGATTGCTTCGGAAGAAGCTGCAGAAACCAGTGATGAAGCTAAACATCCACTTATATTGTCGGTCACGCCAGTTACAGATGAAGCTGGTGGCAAAAAAATCTCTGCTCAACAGGGGCTGGTCAATAAAACAAATCTCCCTCAGATAACGGATGTAACTGCTGATAAAAAAACCTCTGATTTAGTTGCGTCGGTAATAAAGCCGACTGCCCAAAGCATTGGCGTACAGACAGGCAAATCAAATAATGCGGA
>NZ_DCSO01000089.1:0-613 GCF_002325665.1 Methylophaga sp. UBA1464 | reverse complement strand
GCGGATAGTCCTGCTACTACAATCCGTGCGGATATACTGCAAGCCATACAAAAACAAGGTGGTGAAGGCGAAGCGGTTGCTACCGAAAAATTTAAATCGATGATGCAAAACGCGAGTAAAATGCCTCAGCAAACGAATGCTGCGAGTGCCGAAGCTATTGCCTCCATGCGTCAGGTAGAGCCATTAACAGAGAAAGGTCCTGCTTCCACCTTGAGTAATCCTTTAGTGTTCTCTGCAACGACGGGAACAGCGACACCTGTGGCAGGCGTGGCCAGCGCAGGAAGTCCGGCTTTATCATTGGATATTCAGCCACAATTGAATAATGCGGCGTGGGCCAGAGTGATGAGTAGTCGAGTGGTGTGGATGGCGCGTGAAGGTGTGCAGCAAGCGGAACTGAGGCTGAATCCGGCTCATCTGGGACCAGTAGAGGTCAGACTGAGCATGCAAAATGAACAGACAAGTGTTACGTTTGTCGCCTCAAATGCCGCCGCCAGAGATGCCCTGGAGCAGGCACTGCCAAGATTGCGCGAGAGTTTCAGTGACAATGGATTGGCGCTTAATCATGCTGAAGTCAGTCATCAGGATCAGTCCTCGCAAAGTTCTGAGCAGGATG
>NZ_DCSO01000052.1:53766-61951 GCF_002325665.1 Methylophaga sp. UBA1464 | reverse complement strand
ACGCCAAGATTATTCATATCGATATTGATCCGTCTTCGATCTCCAAAACTATTTCAGTAGACGTTCCGATTGTTGGCAATGTTGGAGATGTTCTGGCTGATATGAATCATTTGCTGGAAGTAAGCAAAACACAGCCGGATCAAGCAGCCTTGGCGGAGTGGTGGGCTGTTATTGATGGATGGCGTGCCAAAAGATGTATGTCTTATGATCGAAGTAGCGACCAGATCAAGCCTCAGGCAGTAGTTGAAATGATTCATGAGATCACCAGAGGCGATGCTTATGTAACATCAGATGTTGGACAGCATCAGATGTGGGCGGCCCAATACTATGGTTTCAGCAAACCGAATCGCTGGATTAATTCGGGCGGTTTAGGAACCATGGGTTTTGGTTTACCCGCCGCAATGGGTGTTCAATTGGCATTCCCTGAAGAGACAGTGATTTGTATTACTGGCGAAGGCAGTATCCAGATGTGTATTCAGGAGCTGTCTACCTGTCTGCAATATGGTTTGCCGGTTAAAATTGTTGCATTGAATAATCGTTACCTAGGCATGGTGCGTCAGTGGCAGGAATTTTTCTATCAGAACCGTTATTCGCATTCTTATATGGAATCGTTACCTGATTTCGTCAAATTAGCCGAAAGTTATGGTCATGTTGGTATTCGTATCGAACGAGTAGAAGATTTGCGTCCTAAACTGGAAGAGGCCTTTGCGCTGAAAGATCGACTGGTATTTCTGGATATAGTCACTGATCAAACCGAAAATGTGTATCCGATGATTGCACAGGGCAAAGCCCACAATGAAATGCACATGTCGCCTTACTGCGATTTACCCCAGGATCCAGAACGGGAGCTGTCATAATGCGTCATATCATTTCGATTTTGATTGAAAACGAAGCCGGTGCTTTATCACGTGTTGCAGGTTTATTTTCTGCGCGTGGTTATAATATTGAGTCGTTAACCGTTGCTCCGACTGAAGATGCGTCCTTGTCCCGTATGACAATTGTGACAACCGGAACC
This sequence comes from Methylophaga sp. UBA1464, assembly GCF_002325665.1. Lineage (NCBI taxonomy): Bacteria > Pseudomonadati > Pseudomonadota > Gammaproteobacteria > Thiotrichales > Piscirickettsiaceae > Methylophaga > Methylophaga sp. UBA1464. The sequence goes on along the minus strand of NZ_DCSO01000052.1, from coordinate 60,936 downwards.
GACCGGATTATTGAACAGATCACCAAACAGCTGAATAAGTTGGTTGATGTGGTCAAGCTTATGGAATTGTCTGACGGACCGCACATCGAACGTGAAATGATGTTGATTAAGGTCAAAGCAGCCACCATGGACCAACGTGATGACGTCAAACGTCTGGCGGATATTTTCCGTGGACATATTATTGATGTGACGGCATCAACCTACACGATTGAACTGACCGGTGCCGGAAGCAAACTGGATTCGTTTATCGAAGCACTGTCCGAACATAAAATACTTGAAACTGTACGCAGCGGTGTTTCCGGGATTGCCCGTGGCGAAAAATGCCTGCAATTGAATTGATTTAAAAACGAAGGAATTAATAATGAGTTTGAATATTTATTACGATAAAGATTGTGACCTGTCGCTTATTCGTGGCATGAAAGTCACCATTATCGGCTATGGCTCACAGGGCCATGCTCACGCCTGTAACCTGAAGGATTCCGGTGTGGATGTGACAGTTGCATTGCGTTCCGGATCATCTTCGATTGCCAAAGCTGAAGGCGCTGGGCTGAAAGTTGCTGATACCGCATCTGCTGTCAAGCAAGCGGATCTGATCATGGTGTTAACGCCGGATGAATTCCAATCATCTTTATATAAAGATGAAATCGAACCGAATCTGAAGCAAGGTGCTGTTCTGGCTTTTGCTCATGGTTTTGCAATTGTTTATAACCAAATCCTGCCACGCAAGGATTTGGACGTCATCATGATTGCGCCTAAAGCACCTGGTCATACTGTTCGCAGTGAATTTACCCGTGGTGGTGGTATTCCTGATTTGATCGCTATCGAACAGGATGCTTCCGGCAAAGCCAAAGCCATTGCTTTATCCTATGCCTCAGCCATTGGTGGTGGCCGTACAGGTATTATCGAAACCACTTTCCGTGATGAAACTGAAACGGATCTGTTTGGTGAACAAGCGGTGTTATGTGGTGGTGCAGTTGAATTGGTTAAAGCCGGTTTCGAAACATTGGTTGAAGCTGGCTATGAGCCGGAAATGGCTTATTTTGAATGTTTGCATGAATTGAAACTGATTGTTGACTTGATGTATGAAGGCGGTATTGCCAACATGAATTATTCGATTTCCAACAATGCCGAATATGGCGAATATGTTACTGGCCCTAAAGTCATTAATGAAGAAAGTCGATGGGCAATGCGTGAAGCGTTGAAAAACATTCAGGAAGGCAAGTATGCCAAGCAGTTTATTCAGGAAGGTCAGTCAGGTTATCCTGAAATGACGGCAATGCGTCGATTGAATGCAGAACATCCAATTGAAAAAACCGGTGCAAAACTGCGTGAAATGATGCCGTGGATTCAAAAAATCGTTGATAAGTCTAAAAACTAAAAACTTTTTTTGGTTGTCCCTGACAAGGGCAGGTTGCTTGGCAACCTGCCCTTGTTTTGTTTATGAAGGTGCGGATGTCATAATGCAATCACTTCTTCTCTGAATACAGGAAATTTATGGTTAATCATGAAGAACAACAAAAACGTGGCATATATCTGTTACCGAATTTATTTACCACAGCCTGCCTGTTTGCCGGTTTCTACGCTATTGTTGCTGCCATAAGAGGCGACTTTACCACTGCAGCAGTAGCGATCTTTGTTGCGATGATTATGGATGGCCTGGATGGGCGTATTGCTCGTTTAACCAATACCCAAAGTGCTTTTGGTGCTGAATACGATAGTCTTGCAGACATGGTTGCCTTTGGTTTGGCGCCCGCATTAGTTATGTTTGAATGGGCCTTGAACGGTCTGGGTAAATTTGGCTGGATGGTGGCATTTATATATGCGGCTTGTGGTGCATTGCGACTGGCACGTTTTAATACTCAGGTGGGTATTGCTGATAAACGTTACTTTCAAGGACTTCCAAGTCCCGCGGCAGCAGCCTGTATCGCTGGTTGGGTGTGGGTAGGACATAATAATCAACTGGATCCGGCATTACTGTCATTTGTAGGGGTGCCATTGACCTTTGCTACGGCTATTCTGATGGTCAGTACTGTTCGCTATCATAGTTTTAAAGAACTTAACTTGCGGGGCAAGGTACCTTTCATGGTGATGTTGGGGTTAGTCCTGGTTTTTGCGCTTATTGCTACTGATCCGCCAATCGTTTTATTTACTGCCTTCCTGTTGTATGCGATTTCAGGCCCAGTATTAACTCTGGTACAGCTTCGGAAACATCGCAACGAACGCGCACAATCAAAATAAAATTAACAAGATACTGAGGACGTACTGTTACTCAGAATAGCTTGATAATGGGTATGGACTTTACAGAATAAAAATTTATTGAAAAATCTTCTGTAGCCCTTACCTATCCTAATTATAATGACAATAAATACTTGCTCAGTGATGAGCAGAATGTTCGGAGCGAGCGAGATGAAAGACCAACTAATCATTTTTGATACAACCTTGCGTGATGGTGAGCAGAGTCCTGGCGCGTCAATGACCAAAGACGAAAAGGTACGAATTGCCAAGTCCCTTGAGCGTATGCGCGTGGATATTATTGAAGCCGGCTTTCCCATTGCCAGTATTGGTGATTTTGAATCCGTACAAGCTGTTGCCAAGGCCGTTAAAGACAGCCGTGTCTGTGGTCTTGCGCGGGCGTTGGACAAAGATATTGATCGTGCCGGCGAAGCGCTTAAATCAGCTAATGCATCACGCATTCATACGTTTATTGCGACCTCGCCAATTCATATGCAGATGAAATTGCGGATGCAGCCCGATGAGGTGATTGAAAATGCTGTTAAGGCGGTTAAACGTGCGCGCCTGTATACAGATGATGTTGAGTTTTCTCCTGAAGATGCTGGCCGAAGTGATCTTGACTTCCTTTGCCGGGTGCTTGAGGCGGTCATTGATGCCGGTGCCAAAACCTTAAATATTCCGGATACGGTGGGCTATAACTTGCCACAACAATTTGGTGAGTTAATCAAAAATCTGCGTGAGCGCATTCCAAATTCGGACAAAGCCATTTTCTCGGTGCATTGTCATAATGACTTAGGGTTGGCGGTAGCTAATTCCTTATCCGCAGTGATGAATGGTGCGCGTCAGGTGGAATGTACTATTAATGGACTTGGTGAACGCGCAGGTAATGCTTCTCTGGAAGAAGTGGTTATGGCAGTACGTACCCGCCAGGATATGTTTGATTGCGATACCCGTTTAAACACGACGCAAATACTGGCCGCATCCCGCTTAGTCTCTGGTGTAACCGGATTTGTCGTACAACCAAATAAAGCTATCGTTGGTGCGAATGCCTTTGCGCATGAGTCCGGTATTCATCAGGATGGGGTACTGAAAAACCGCGAAACCTATGAGATTATGCGTGCTGAAGACGTGGGCTGGAATACGAATCGAATGGTGCTCGGTAAACATTCTGGACGAAATGCCTTTCGTTCACGGTTGAAAGAATTAGGAATTGAACTGGAGTCAGAGGAAGATTTAAACAGTGCCTTTACCCGGTTTAAAGAGCTCGCCGATAAAAAGCATGAAGTTTTTGATGAGGATATTCAGGCACTTGTCAGTGATACATTAACTGAAGATAACGAGCGTGTACGTTTGATTTCGATGCGCGTATGCAGTGAGACGGGTGAAATACCCGTTGCCAGCGTGACCCTGGCAGTTGATGATAAGGAAGTCAAAACTGAAATGAGTGGCAGCGGACCGGTTGATGCCGCTTTTAAAGCCATAGAATCAATGGTGCAGAGCAATACTGAGTTACAGCTGTATTCAGTAAATAATATCACCAGCGGTACAGACTCTCAGGGTGAAGTCAGTGTCAGACTGGAAAAAGGGGGACGAATTGTCAGTGGGCAGGGTACCGATACTGATATCGTGATTGCCTCGGCAAAAGCTTATATCCATGCACTGAATAAAATGTTGCTGCCGGCTGATCGGGCGCACCCGCAAGTCTGATGCAATTATCTGCCGCACAACAGTTTGCCTTGAATGAGATGGGTATCCCTGTCTGGGTACAGCGTCAGGACGATGTTAGTATTTCGGCTGCGTTGAGTAGTGATAATGATATTGTCAGCCAACTTGATTTTCAAAAAAACTGGTTGGTCATCGCGGATGAGTCAGTCACAACGGCAGAAAAACGGTTATTAAAAGCGATCTTCGCCAGTATCGATGTCGGACTTGGCGATGTACTGGTGATTAATCCGCAGCAAGCCACATTATTGGCAAAGTGTTCTGCGGACAAAACTGTCGTTCTGGTTTTAGGTGAACAATGGTCGAGAAAACTTAATGTTCAGCCGCATAATTCGTTAAGCTGTCAGCAAATTGGTCATGGTTTACTAACATTGACTGGCCCCTGTTTGCGAGATTTACTGGATCAGCCTCAACGTAAATTTGAAATGTGGCAGGTTGTACTAAAATTACGGAACTTAAGGGCCGCGCATCTTGACTGAGTTAGCGGTTAGTCAAATGCAATTGGCGGACATTGATAAAGTTTTTCATATTGAAAAGCTGGCAAACCGTTTTCCCTGGACAAAGGGCAATTTCGAAGATTGCCTGAAAAGCGGTTACCGAACCTTTCTTTATTCAGCTGATGATGAGTTGATTGGGTACAGCGTTGTACAATCGGTGCTGGATGAAGTGCATTTACTGAATATTTGTGTAACCCCCGCTCATCAGGGAAATGGTTATGGCAGAAAGATCCTGAGTCATATAATTGATGTTGCTGTGGAACAGTCTGCTGTAATTGTCGTGTTAGAAGTGCGAGCCAGTAATTTCAGGGCTCAACAACTTTATCTGTCGACAGGGTTTAATGAAATGTCAGTGCGCCGGGGGTACTATCCTGCCGAGCAGGGCCGGGAGGATGGTGTACTGATGGGTTTGGAACTTGGCATGTTATCTCAGCTTGGTCAAAGCTTGCTATAAGACATGCCCTCACATAAACTAACGTGTTTACGTTGGTTATTATCAATCAAGGAGATTTATTATGGCTTTTGAATTGCCACCACTTCCATATGCAAAAGATGCTCTGGAACCGCACATCTCTGCTGAGACGCTTGAATATCATTATGGTAAACATCATCAAACGTATGTTAATAACCTGAATAATCTGGTTCCTGGCACCGAATTTGAAGGTCAATCATTGGAAACCATTATCACTAAATCAAGTGGTGGTGTTTTCAATAATGCTGCACAGGTCTGGAATCACACTTTTTACTGGAACTGTCTGACACCTAATGGTAAAGACGCTGTTTCTGGTGACCTGGGCGCTGCAATTGATGCCAAGTTTGGTTCTTTTGCTGAGTTCAAAGAACAATTTACTAAATCAGCTACCACTAACTTCGGCTCCGGCTGGACATGGCTGGTAAAAAATGCGGATGGCAGCATTGAAATTGTGAATACAAGCAATGCGGGTTGTCCGCTGACGGCTGGCCAAATCCCCTTGCTGACTTGTGATGTTTGGGAACATGCTTATTATATTGATTACCGAAATGCCCGTCCTAAATACCTGGAATCATTCTGGACACTGGTAAATTGGGACTTTGTTGCAGCAAACTTTGCAGCATAAACTATAGAATCAGTCAGTAGTCTTATGACTACTGACTGATTCGTTATATAATTTACAGTTTTTAGAATATGGCAGTTTTCTTTTGAAACTGCCATTTTTCGTTTTAACCAGCAGAAATAACTGCTGACATTACGCCTTGAAATACAGGCAGGGAGTTAAATGCCATGACCGAATCTGTCATGCCTACTTATGGTCGTTTAGATATTTCTTTTGCTAAAGGGGAAGGTGCTTGGCTGACTGATACCCGCGGCGAGCGATATCTGGATGCATTAAGTGGTATTGCGGTTTGCAACCTTGGGCATTGTCACCCTGCAGTGACGCGTGCTATTTCTGAGCAGGCAGCAACCTTGATACATACCTCAAATATGTACCATATTGAAAAGCAGCAGTTATTGGCGGATAAGTTGACCCAGCTCTCCGGCATGGATCAGGTGTTTTTCTGCAATTCCGGTGCTGAGGCCAATGAAGCGGCTATCAAACTTGCACGTAAGTATGGTCATAGCAAAGGTATTGATAAGCCAGTCATTATAGTGATGGAAGGTAGTTTCCACGGTAGAACAATGGCCACGTTGACAGCCACAGGTAATGCCAAGGTTCAGGCCGGGTTTGAACCCTTAGTCCCCGGGTTTGTACGTGTCCCATATAATGATTTTGATGCAATTCGTATGGCGGTCAGTCACTGGCCTGAAGCGGTTGCGATTCTTGTCGAACCTGTACAGGGAGAAGGCGGCATCAAGGTTCCGGACAGTGAATATCTGTCTGCTATACGGGATTTATGTACACAACGTAAATTACTGATGATGCTCGATGAAGTGCAGACGGGTGTTGGCCGTACCGGTAAATGGTTTGCGTTTCAGCATAAGCAGGGGGTGTTACCGGATGTGATGACCTTGGCAAAAGGCCTGGGCAATGGTATGCCGGTGGGTGCTTGTTTAGTTGCGGGTCTGGCTAAAGGTGTTTTACAGGCTGGCAATCATGGCTCAACATTTGGCGGTAACCCGTTGGCCTGCAGTGCTGCAATAGCCGTACTGGATAGCATCGAGAAGCAGCATCTGCTGGACCATGTCAGCAGGCTTGGTGAGCAGATGCATCAGCACTTTAAACAACAGTTAGGTAAGACAGATGGTGTTAAGGATATTCGTCATTTGGGATTTATGTTTGGTATTGAATTAACGGTTCCGTGTGGTGACTTGGTCAAATTGGCTCTGCAGGAAAATATCCTGATTAATGTAACGGCGGAAAAAGTGATTCGTTTACTCCCACCATTGATTATTAATGCTCAGGAAGCTGAATTGATCGTGACTAAAGTCAGTCAGTTGGTCAAAGCTTTTTTAGCGACTCGCCCCATTGAGAGCGTAGCCTGATATGAGACATTTTCTGACGCTTAAAGATTTATCGCCGTCTGAATTGACCCAGTTGATTTCGCGGGCTTCTGAACTCAAAAAAATGCACCAGGCAGGTGAGATTTATCAGCCCTTAAAAAACAAAGTGCTGGCGATGATTTTTGAAAAATCATCAACCCGTACCCGGGTATCATTTGAGTCTGCCATGGTGCAGTTTGGTGGTGGTTCAATCTTTTTATCGCCGGATGATACGCAACTGGGTAGAGGCGAGCCGATTGT
>NZ_DCSO01000052.1:53004-53667 GCF_002325665.1 Methylophaga sp. UBA1464 | reverse complement strand
CGATTGAGGATTCTGCCAGGGTTATTTCCAGTATGGTTGATGCGGTCATGATCCGTACATTCGAGCACAGTAAAGTGGAAACTTTTGCCAAATTCTCGTCAGTACCGGTGATTAATGCGTTGACCGATGACTACCATCCATGCCAGTTATTGGCCGATATGCAGACCTATCAGGAACATCGGGGTGATATTCGTGGCAAAACCGTTACATGGATTGGTGATGGCAATAATATGTGTCATTCCTATATTAATGCCGCTCAACAGTTTGGTTTTAATCTGAATATTGCAACACCTGAAGGATATGAACCTAAAGCTTCTATTGTGAATGCAGTCAATGCCCGTATACGATTATTTAATGATCCACTTCAGGCTGCAAAACTGGCTGATTTAGTGGTGACCGATGTCTGGGCGAGTATGGGGCAGGAAGAAGAACAGCGTAAGCGAGAAGCCGCATTTTCGGCATTTCAGGTGGATAAAAACGTCATGCAACAAGCGACTTCAGATGCTTTGTTTATGCATTGTCTGCCTGCGCATCGAGGTGAAGAAGTCACTGCAGAAGTCATTGATGGACAACAAAGCGTTGTGTGGGATGAGGCGGAAAATCGCTTACATGCACAAAAAGCGTTGTTAGAGTTTCTCTGCGCCTAAGCTTCTGTTAAACATC
>NZ_DCSO01000052.1:52142-52855 GCF_002325665.1 Methylophaga sp. UBA1464 | reverse complement strand
TAACTTGTTTGCGGCTCATTGCTTCGACCAGTAATGGCTTCAGTGGAAGTTTGGCGACTTTATGACCGGCAAACATTTCCGGTCGATAAATGCCAATACCACTGAAAGTCAGTCTGGGGTCACCATCGATTTTCAATAGTCCTTCTGAGTCAAGATGAAAATCTCCGGACGGGTTATGTTGTGGATTCTTGACCATTATCAAATGGCACAACATGTGTTCAGCTAGAACCGACTCGTTCAATTGTTTAAATGGAAAATCCGTCCAGATATCGCCATTGACGACAAGAAACGGCTTATTGCCCAGCAGCGGCAACGCATGAATAATTCCTCCTGCTGTTTCCAGTCCACCCATGGATTCTGCTGAATACTCAAAGCGCGCCTGATAACGTTCACCATTACCCAAGACAGGTTCAAACTGTTCCCCCAGATGGGCATGGTTAATCACAATATCTTTGAAGCCGGCATTAACCAGTTTTTCAATCAGGTATTCGATTAAGCGTTTTGACCCTGCATGTAATAATGGTTTCGGAGTGTGATCAGTAAGCGGGCGAAGTCTCTCGCCACGCCCGGCTGCCAGAATCATGACTTTCATTTAATGGCCATTATTTTAGGTTGTTCGATAAGATATTGATAAAGATTTTGCAACTCAGGATAGCTTTTACAAACCTGATAAACATATTTTAATGTCAAGGCTAAGTCATTCATATAATTTG
>NZ_DCSO01000052.1:51837-52030 GCF_002325665.1 Methylophaga sp. UBA1464 | reverse complement strand
TGGTTTATTATCCCGATAATTCAAACGACAAAATATTCCCAATATTTTCAGGTGCCGTTGAAGCCCCATTAAATCAAACCAGCGCGGGAAAAGTAATGCTTGTTCAGCAGATAGCAAATCATGCTGCTGTGCCTGCTCAATGTAGTAAGACACCCACTTTTTTTGCTCAGCCTGAGGCCAGTGAATATAAACA
>NZ_DCSO01000052.1:44178-51800 GCF_002325665.1 Methylophaga sp. UBA1464 | reverse complement strand
GTAGCTAATAGCTCCAATGACGGCATCCTGAAAATCAATTATCCCTGGGGGCTGATGCTGTAGATACATCAAATTTCTGGAATGAAAGTCCCGATGTACGATGACCTGTGGCTGAGTTAGGGCATTGTTTACTAAGAAATCGTATATAGATGCTAACCAGTCAGGAGGAGTTAACTGTAAATGTTTTTGCAGAAACCACTCATCAAATAGCCGCATCTCACGATATAACAAGGCTGAATCATATGTAGGTAATTGCTGATGATTACCAGGAATCTTCTGTAATTTAATCAGGCTATCAATGGCTTTTTTATAAAGCGCATCGGCTGTGGTTGCCGATAACTGAGAAAGATAGGGTGTGGAACCCAGATCGCTCAGGATAAGAAAACCGGAGTGCGTATCCTGCTGATAAATATGCGGGACATTCAGGCCATATTGTTCCAGTAATGTGGCCACTTTGATAAAAGCATGATTATCTTCATGCTCCGGAGGTGAATCCATAATGATCTGGCTGCTATCGTTTTGTCTCAGTCGGAAATAACGTCGAAAGCTGGCATCACTGGAGGCGGGCACTAAAGAATAATTTTTATCGGTTACAAAGTTTTGTAACCATTGTTGCAACTGTTGAAAGCGTATATCTTGTTTGTTGTTCATCTGGGATGTGCGTTATGAGTTTGAAAAATCAGACTGAAAAGCCTGATTACTGATTTGATTATGTCGGCAGATTGTAGCGTATTCACACACAATGGGATAATTTGCCTACTGTGCCAGTCCTAGTTTGGCACCAAAAAACTATAAATATCTGGAGAGGATGAAATGATTAAGCACTACCTGGCTGCTGGCTCACTGGCTGTCTTATGTTCAACAGTTTTGGCCGAAGAGTCTATGTTGACTCCGGGCGATATGCCACAGGAAGCAATTAATGAAATGACCAATAATATTACCGCCTACAATAAATGTATGATGGAGTCACGTTTAAAAACCAGTAAAAGCGGTAAAGACGCCACACAGAATGCTGATGAAATTCTTCAGTCATGTGAGCCTCGGCTGGATGAATTAAAGCAATTATTGACAGATAATAATGTTAATCCCGGACTCACAGAAGGCATGGCCAGAAACTTACGTTCAAAGGCTGCTCGCCAGTTAATGGGACAGGCAATGAATAATATGGCTGCCCAGGCTGCGGCCATGGAAAACGCTGAAAAAAACAAACAGCAATAATCCAGGTCCTGAAATCGCAACAAATCCTAAACGGACTGCTGCGCCAGCACATCGACACCTTCGTTGGCCAGCAGTTCAATTAACCGGATCAGCGGCAGTCCAATCAGGCTATTGGGATCCTGACCACGAAGCTCCTGAAACAGACTTATTCCAAAACCTTCTGATTTAAAACTGCCGGCACATTGATAGGGCTGTTCTGTCTGTAAATAAAAATCAATTTGTTCTGCCGTCAGATTTCTGAATATCACCTCATAATAATCTACCAAAGACTGCATATTGTCAGTTGCTGCGTTATACAAAGCCAGGCCGGTGATAAAGATAACCTTGTTTCCAGCAGCTGCACAAAGCTGTTCAGTGGCTTTGGTATGATTTCCGGGCTTGCCCATTATCTGCTTGTTTAAAACGGCAACCTGATCCGAACCAATAATCAGGCTGTCTGGATAATGTTCTGCAATTTTACGGGCTTTGGCTTCCGCCAAACGTTTTACCAGTTGTTCGGGATTTTCATTGGCTAGCGGGCTTTCATCAATATCCGGTGATACAGTAATGAATTTCAAATGTAATTTAGCCAGCAGTTCAGCCCGAAAAGGCGAGCTGGAACCTAAAATCAATGTTTGCATGAATAAACCTAAGTAATAACAGTCGGCGCATTACGGCCTGTAAGTAATTTAATACCCGCTAAGCTATCGGCCAGATCAATGAGATCTTGCAGTCTTGTCTGGGTATCTGCAAACAATTTATCGGGATTATCTTCAATCGCTTCAATATAGACCCTTAATGTTGCGCCTTGTGTACCGGTACCGGAAAGTCTGAAAATAATACGACAACCATCGGTAAATCCAATACGAATGCCCTGATTTTCAGCAATGCTGTTATCCACCGGATCGTGATAACCGAAATTATCAGCATATTTCACGATATATCCGTTCATGTTTTGTCCCGGCAGTTGTGGCAGTTGCAGTTGCAATCTTTCAATTAACTGATTCGCTTTATTGGTGGGGATTTCTTCATAATCATGGCGAGTGTAATAATTACGGCCATATTTCTGCCAATGCTGGCGCACAATATCCATTACCGATTGCTGTCTGACTGCCAGAATGTTCAGCCAGAATAATACCGCCCATAGACCATCTTTTTCACGAATGTGATTTGACCCGGTTCCAAAGCTTTCCTCACCACACAATGTTGCCAGATTTGCATCAAGCAGGTTTCCAAAAAACTTCCAGCCTGTCGGGGTTTCATGCAACGGAATATTCAGCGATTTTGCGACTTTATCTGCAGCCTGACTGGTCGGCATTGATCGGGCGATACCTTTGAGTCCTTCCTGATAAGCGGGAACGAGATCTGCATTCGCTGCCATAATAGCCAGACTGTCTGAAGGTGTGACAAATATTCCATGGCCAAGAATCATGTTTCGGTCGCCGTCACCATCTGATGCTGCACCGAAATCCGGACCATTTTCGGCGAATAATTCTGCCACCAACTCAGGTGCATAGGTAAGATTAGGATCTGGATGGCCGCCGGCAAAATCAGCTTGTGGGATACCATTAATCACTGTACCAACTTCTGCGCCCAGGCGTTTTTCGAGGATTTCTTTTGCATATGGTCCGGTAATGGCATGCATCGCATCAAAACGCATTTGAAAGCGGCCGTTACACAGCAATGCACGAATTGCCGGAAAATCGAAAATATTGGCCATCATCTCAGCATAATCAGTAACCGGATCGATGATATCGATCTGCATATCCTGTAGATACTGGGTTCCTATATCAGACAAAGAAATGTCCTCACATTCGAAAATACGATAGGAAGAAATTTTCTGACTTAGCTGATAGATAGCTTCTGTAATACTTTCCGGCGCTGGGCCACCATTTCGAATATTGAATTTGATACCAAAATCACCCTCCGGACCTGCAGGATTATGGCTGGCCGAGAGGATAACCCCGCCAAAAGCCTGATATTTTCGAATAATGCACGATGCTGCCGGAGTTGAAAGCAGACCATGCTGACCGATAATCAATCGTTTGAAACCATTGACTACTGCCATTTTCACAATGGTTTGAATCGCTGTTTCGTTGTAAAAACGACCATCGCCGCCGATGACCAGGGTTTGATTCCTGGTGTTCCCAATGGCATCAAACATCGCCTGTACAAAGTTTTCCAGATAATGTTCCTGCTGGAATACCTTAACTCGCTTACGCAGACCTGATGTGCCAGGACGTTGATCAGTAAACGGCTGACTGGTGATGTTGATGATCGGCATGATATTTCTTTCCTGAAAAGGCAGTTAATCTGTTGGTAAATGCAGTTCATTACCGCTTTGCACAAAGGTTGGGTCTCACTATACTGACAACATGTTACGGTCTCAACAATTCAATAATGCAGCGCTCATGCGTATCGCAAGCTACGCTTCAGTTGTCACTGCATTATTGCTGATTACAGCCAAGCTTATTGCCTGGTATAGTTCGGATTCCATCAGCATTCTGGCAAGCCTTATTGATTCCAGTCTCGACTTGCTGGCATCGCTCGTGAATTTGCTGGCTATCCGGCACGCCTTGCAGCCGGCCGATAAAGAACATCGTTTTGGTCACGGTAAAGCAGAACCTCTGGCGGCGTTAGGCCAATCAATGTTTATTGCTGGTTCAGCAATTATGTTGTTGTTTCAGGCAAGTGGCAGGTTGGTCAATCCTCAGCCTCTGACATCTGGAATAGAATTCGGTGTGGCGGTAATGGTCATTTCGATGATTGCTACTATTGGGTTATTAATGCTTCAGCGTTATGTCATCGCCAAAACCAATTCATCAGCCATTCGTGCGGATTCATTACATTACAAGTCAGATCTGTTGGTCAATTTCAGCGTGATCATTGCTTTGTTATTAACGCAGTTCGGCTTGCTCTGGTTCGACCCATTAATGGCGGTAATGATTGCCATGTATGTCTTGTTCAGTGCATGGAAAATTCTCAGGGATGCCATTGATTTATTGATGGATCATGAAATCTCTGAGGCTGAGCGGCAACAGATAATACAATTGGTATTTACGCATCCCCAAGCCAAAGGTCTGCATGATTTAAGGACCAGACGTTCAGGCACGACGGTTTTTATTCAGTTGCATCTGGAATTGGATCCTGAGCTGAGTTTACAGGAAGCGCATAATGTCAGTGATAAAGTGAGTCGCGAAATTCGTGGGTTATTTGATGATGCCGAAATCATTATTCATCAGGACCCGCAAAACGATAAGGCAAATGCACAAAGCCTCATCTGAACGCCGTATAATGTCTGAAAAATTTAGGAGTGGTACTCGTTTGCTTGAAGAATTTTCTATAGAAACGGCCGGTGCACTGGGCGTATTTGTTATATTCGTTATCTGGTTATTCTATCGGCATTTTGTTCGGAAAAGTCATTCAGAGATTCAGATTGAGCAAGTGTTAAAACCCTATAAACAGGACGAACTTAAGAATTTGGTCCTGCCGGATGGATTAGGCGGTTTGCTGGAAATTGAAAAGCTTTTTCTGTTGGAACAAGGCATATTGATTCTGCGTGATTACCCGATAAGTGGTCACCTGTTCGGGGCCGAAAAAATTGAGGAATGGACGCAAATTGTCGACGGTCGGAGTTATAAGTTTACCAATCCGTTGCATCATCTCGAAAATGCTCGTCAGGCTGTCCGTTCGATAATCCCCAAAATGCCGGTGTTCTGTCATGTGGTTTTTACCGCTGACAGTGATTTTCCTAAAGGCAAACCGGCATCGGTATCTGTACTGACCAGTTTTGAACAGGATATGCAAAGATTATTTAACAGCCCGAAGTTACCAGCTGAAGCCAGAGAAAAAATGTGGAATGTCATTAAACAGAATGCTCATTTAGATGCTCAATCATTAATCAGGGAGTAAACGTGGAAACGCCGACAAAACCATTGGTGGTGGCTATTTCATCGCGTGCATTGTTTGATTTGGATGAAAGCCATCGAATTTACGAGGAGCAGGGTACTGAAGCCTATTGCCAGTTTCAGATTGAAAATGAGGATGTGCCATTATCTCCGGGTGGTGCGTTTAATCTGGTGAAGAAGTTACTGGCTTTAAATGATAATAATCCCAATACTCCACGTGTTGAGATCATCTTGTTATCACGTAACAGTGCCGATACCGGCCTAAGAGTGTTCAACTCGATCCAACACCATAAATTAGCCATTATCCGTGCTGTGTTTACCTCTGGTAGCAGTCCTTATAGATATGTAGCACCGTTCAGTGCCAACCTGTTTTTATCCACTAGTCCTGAAGATGTTCGTATGGCGCTTGAAGCGGGTATCGCTGCTGCGACAATATTGCCATCCAATCTGGGGAATAACTCTGAATCCGAGCAACTTCGTATTGCCTTCGATGGGGATGCAGTTTTATTTTCGGATGAGTCCGAGCGGATATTTAAAGAGCGTGGACTGGAAGCTTTTACTCAGAACGAGCAGCAAACGGCCCGTCAGGCATTATCGGGTGGCCCGTTTAAAGACTTTTTAATGGCATTGAATCAGATCCAGACGCAATATCCGGAAAACAGCTCACCGATTCGCACCGCACTGGTAACAGCTCGTTCTGCGCCCGCTCATGAAAGGGTAATCCGTACCTTACGTGAATGGGGGATTCGAATTGATGAAGCTATTTTTCTGGGAGGTATGGAGAAAGGTCCGTTTTTGAAATCATTTGGTGCCGATATCTTTTTTGATGATCAGGAACGTCACTGTATTTCTGCAAGAGATCATGTTGCTACCGGCCATGTTCCACATGGCATCGCTAATCAGCTGGTTGCGAAAGAAGACAGCGAATGACACTGACGCCAATACCTGTCGCAGCTCAACGGTTTATCCGTCAACTGACGGATAAGCATATGCCGGTATTTCCCAATACCATGCTGGAAATCAATCAAATTCTGGAACAGGAAGACAGTGCCGCGGTCGATGTGGCACAGGTTATTTTGCGTGATGCGGCTTTGACCGGGCGTTTATTAAAAATGGCCAACAGTGTGTATTACAATCCGCAAGGTCATCACATTAATACCGTTTCCAGAGCCTTAATGCTGCTAGGTTTTGAGCAGGTCAAAGTGTTGGCACTGACACTGGTGTTAATTGATTCATTAAAAGCCAGTAAACGACATGAAAAAGTATTGAAGGAAATGGCTATATCTCTGCACGCTGCTGTGCAGGCACAAAATATGGCGACGCTTTGTAAATCGGAAATGCCGGAAGATATTTTCATTGCCGCGTTATTGTCACGTTTGGGACATCTGACGTTTTGGGCCTTTGCGGATGAAAAAACCGTCACAGCATTTGAACAAACCGAATCAAATGTATCCGCCCAAACAGAAACCTTAGGATACACCCTGAATCAACTCACACAGGGACTGGCGGAAGCCTGGGCATTAAATGACTTATTAATTGAAAGTTTTCGCCCTCATGTAAAGACCGAAGCGGTAAAGATCATTCGTTACGCGGGGCAATTGGCAATTGATACCAGAAAATCATGGAATGTCAGTAAGTTAGCGCCATGGTTTGACGGTGTCGCGGAGCTGACTCACAGTAAAACTGAAACAGTAAAACCAACTGTCTATGCCAGTGCCCTGGCTGCCCAGCAATTACTTAACCTGACCGGTATAGAGCGTGCACATGGATTGATCCCTTTGCCTGATGAAGTCCAGGCCGAAGGGGAGTCAGAGAACTTCATCAGTGACGTTGAACTTACAGCCATTTATCAGGTACCGGACCAATCTATCCAGCTACGCATTCTGCAGGATATTTCGCAAGCGATTCAGGAGCATAGGGGAATTAATCAGATACTTGAAATGGTGATGGAAGGTATTTATCGTGGTACAGGCATGGATCGCGTGATTTTTGCGGTGATATCAGCGGATAAAAGCCGGCTGAATTGTCGTTATGCTCTTGGCAACCAGGATGAACAATTCTGTGAGTTGTTTCAGATAGACATTCAGAGTAAACCGTCAATATTTAGTGATTTACTGTCTGCAGAAGATGCTTTGTTGGTCGATTCATCACAGCAGAATGCGTTAAAAAAACTGCAAACAGAAAGTAAAGATTTATTAAGTGTCAACGCAGTCCTGGCAATGCCATTAAAAAAAGCCAATAAACCCGTGGGGTTATTTCTGGCTGACAGACAGGCATCCGGCAGGGAATTAGATCGACAGGATCTTATCGCTTTTCGCCAGTTTTGCCAGCAAGCAGCCCTGGCATTCGCATTTTTGACAATACAAGGCTAGTTTTGGTCAGTTTATCTGGCTATAATGGCCGACTTAATTAGATATGTAAGCATATCTGTAACGATTTGCGAGAGTGGCGGAATTGGTAGACGCGCTGGATTTAGGTTCCAGTGGAGCAATCCGTGGGGGTTCGAGTCCCTTCGCC
>NZ_DCSO01000052.1:37836-44090 GCF_002325665.1 Methylophaga sp. UBA1464 | reverse complement strand
AATATTGAACAAGCCGTTCAACAACGTTTGTCATCTATCCGTCCATCAGTTCGGATGGCTGGTTTCCGTCCCGGCAAAGTTCCGATGAAAATGCTGGTTAAAACGCATGGTCCCTCAGCACGTCGCGAAGTGATTGATCAAATAGTCCAGGACAGCATGCGTGAAGCGTTCACTCAAGAAAATGTCAATCCTGCCAGTCCACCTCATATCGACAGCATGAAAGAAGAAGAAACAGCGTTAATCTACACGTTGAATTATGAAATCTTTCCTGAACTTGAAGCTGTAAAGCTGGATGACATCAAGCTGGAAAAAACCGTTGCTGCAGTCACAGATGAAGATGTCGATAAAATGCTTGAAACCTTGCGCGAGCAGCGCATGACTTGGGATCCCCTCAAACGTGCAGCCAAAGAAGAAGATGGCGTGACCATTGATTTTATCGGCAGTATTGATGGTGAAGAATTCCAGGGCGGTAAAGGTCAGGATGTATTAGTCGTTATTGGCAATGGCAGCATGTTGCCTGAATTCGAGCAACAACTCGTAGGTGTGAAACAGGATCAACAGCTGACTATTTCAATGACTTTCCCTGATGACTATCGTGCAGAACATTTACGTGGTAAAAAAGCGGATTTTGCTGTTACGGTTAAACAGGTTGCCAAGAAAAAACTGCCTAAATTAGACAAAGAATTTGCAGAGATGTGTGGTGTTGACGGTGGCATTGCTGCATTGAAAAAAGAAGTTCGTTCAAATATGGAACGTGAACTTGCCGGTGCATTGAAAAATGTGAACAAGCGCAAAGCGATGGATAGCGTAGCAGCGAATAATGAAGTTGCTTTGCCGGAAGCTCCGGTAGAACGTGAAGCCAATTATTTGATGGAACAAGCAAAAAATAATTTACGTAACCAGGGTGTGAACGTTGAAGGTTTACCTTTTGAGCTGAGCAACTTCAAGGAAAATGCAGAAAAACGTGTCAAACTCAGCCTGCTGATCGGTAAGATAATTTCCGATAACAAAATTCAACCTGAAGAAAAACGGGTTCGCGAAGCAATTGAAGCGATTGCCGCCAGTTATGAAGATCCAGAAGACGTTATGAATTACTACATGACCAATCAGGATAAATTATCTGAAATCCAGATGATGGTTGTTGAAGACGCCGTAGTTGAATGGATTTACGATCATGTTACAGTTGAAGAAAAAGCATCTTCCTTTTCAGAAGTGATGAATGCTGTAGCCTAAAGGCACAAGCACGTTTTTTACAAAGACAGCCCGTGCTCAAACTTTTGGGCACGGGTTATTTTTTATTTGGCATGAAAACAGGACCGCTATGAGCAATATATTTTCTGAGCATCTCAATCCAGTTCAAAATGCATTGGTTCCAATCGTCGTTGAGCAGACTTCACGTGGTGAACGTTCCTACGATATTTATTCCCGGCTGCTGAAAGAACGTATTATTTTTTTAGTGGGTCAGGTGGAAGACCATATGGCGAATTTGATTGTCGCCCAGATGTTATTCCTCGAATCTGAAAACCCTGATAAAGACATTCACCTTTATATCAATTCTCCAGGTGGTGCTGTGACCGCTGGTCTGGCAATTTATGACACAATGCAGTTTATCAAACCGCAGGTCAGCACGTTATGCATCGGTCAAGCGGCCAGTATGGGCGCTTTACTCTTAACGGCCGGAGCCAAAGGCAAACGTTTTGCATTACCAAATTCACGCATTATGGTGCATCAGCCGTTAGGCGGTTTTCAGGGACAGGCATCGGATATTGATATCCATGCCAAGGAAATTTTAAGTATTCGTGATCGATTAAATGGAATTATGGCCCATCACACTGGTCAAGATATTGAGAAAATTGAACGTGATACTGATCGTGATAACTTCATGAATGGTGAACAGGCAGCAGAATATGGTTTAATTGATGCTGTAATGAATAGCCGACCTGCAGAGAAATCTTGAGCAATCACAAAAGTTAGGAAAGTAGAGCGATGAGCGACGACAAAAAAAACGACGACAAATTACTTTACTGTTCATTCTGCGGTAAAAGTCAGCATGAAGTAAAAAAATTGATCGCTGGCCCTTCGGTATTCGTCTGTGATGAATGTGTTGAGCTTTGCAACGATATTATTCGGGAAGAGTTACAAGAAAAAACCGATGAAAAAGCGGATTCCAGACTACCATCTCCTCATGAAATTGATTCGGCACTTAATAACTATGTTATCGGCCAGGTCAAAGCAAAACGGGTGTTATCAGTAGCGGTTTATAACCATTACAAACGTTTGCGTCATGGTACTAAAAATGATGATGTGGAATTATCCAAAAGCAACATTCTGCTGATAGGGCCAACCGGTAGCGGTAAAACCTTACTGGCTGAGACGCTTGCCAGACAATTGAATGTACCCTTCACTATGGCCGACGCAACAACATTGACCGAAGCTGGCTACGTTGGTGAAGACGTTGAAAACATTATTCAGAAATTACTGCAAAAATGTGATTACGATGTTGAAAAAGCTGAAACAGGAATCGTTTATATTGATGAAATTGATAAGATTTCAAAAAAATCAGACAATCCATCAATAACGCGTGATGTATCTGGTGAGGGCGTTCAGCAGGCATTGTTGAAATTGATTGAAGGTACGATCGCTTCTGTTCCTCCTCAAGGCGGCCGAAAACATCCTCAACAGGAGTTTTTGCAAGTTGATACCAGCAAAATTCTGTTTATTTGTGGTGGTGCCTTTGCTGGGTTGGACAAAGTTATCCGCAACCGTACTCACAAAGGTGGTATTGGTTTTTCTGCCGATGTTAAAAGTGTCGATACCAATTCGCCTTCAAGTGAGGCATTACGTGTAGTAGAGCCAGAAGATTTAATTCAGTATGGCTTGATACCGGAATTTGTAGGCCGACTGCCGGTAGTTGCCACGCTTGAAGAACTTGATGAGGCCGCTTTGGTACAGATTTTAACTGAGCCTAAAAATGCATTAACCAAACAATATGAAAAATTGTTTGAACTTGAAAATTGTGAATTAGAGTTCAGGGCGGATGCTTTACGGGCGATTGCTCGCAAAGCCATGGAGCGTAAGACCGGTGCTCGTGGTTTGCGTTCAATTATTGAAAATGTATTGCTGGATACTATGTTTGACCTGCCGTCTTTGGATAACGTCACCAAAGTGGTGGTTGATGAAAGTGTTATCAATGGTGAAAACACGCCTATTTTGATTTATGAAGATCAACCCGCTGATCTCGCTTCAGGTGATAAATAGTTCCTACCTGATTGATCTTTAAACACTTCGGCTGATTTTAACGCATCCGGTTTCTCCGGACGCTTGATTTCTTTATGCCTGTCCCCATATTGTTTTCACGAACACGATAACCGTGTCTGTTGACTCCCTAAAGAGGTCTGCATTGATGGAAAAAGAATTTGAAGCTACATCAACTGATGACAATGCATTGCAAAAAGTGCCTGTATTGCCACTACGTGATGTTGTTGTATATCCGCATATGGTTATTCCTTTATTTGTTGGACGAGAAAAATCCATCAAAGCACTGGAACACGCTACGGATGAAAATAAACAAATCCTGCTGGTAGCCCAAAAAGATTCTGGCGAAGATTCTCCTGCGCCAGAAAATCTGTATGAAACAGGAACCCTTGCCAATATTCTGCAGTTATTAAAGTTACCGGATGGCACAGTAAAAGTATTGGTTGAAGGTACACAACGCGCTAAAGTTGCTTTATACGACAATACCAATGCTTTTTGCGAAGCTGAAGTTGCCAGTTTTATTGATGAGCATCCTGATCAGCGTGAAGCTGATGTATTAATGCGGACACTGCTGGGACAGTTTGAGCAGTACGTTAAACTCAATAAGAAAATTCCACCTGAAGTGATTGCTTCTTTATCCAGCATTGAAGATCTGGCTCGTATGGCAGATACCGTTGCTGCGCATATGACGCTCAAGCTTGAAGACAAACAGCTTTTACTTGAAATGTCTGACGTCAAAGACCGAATTGAAAAGTTGATGGCATTCCTGGAATCGGAAATCGATATCCAGCAAATCGAAAAACGTATTCGTAACCGTGTTAAAAAACAGATGGAGAAAAGCCAGCGCGAGTACTATCTGAACGAACAACTTAAAGCGGTTCAGAAAGAACTTGGTGAACTGGATGACAGTGGCAACGAAGTTGAAGAACTAGCGGAAAAAATTGCGGCGGCGGGTATGAGTACAGAGGCTCGTGATAAAGCTGAGTCTGAACTGAAAAAATTGAAAATGATGTCGCCAATGTCTGCAGAAGCAACAGTGGTTCGAAACTACATTGAATATTTACTTGAGGTACCGTGGAAAAAACGCTCACGGGTGACGCTGGATCTGGACCATGCACAGCAGGTTCTGGATGAAGATCACTATGGACTGGAAAAAGTTAAAGAACGCATTATTGAATACCTCGCGGTACAGAAACGTGTTAAAAAGCTGAAAGGTCCTATTCTTTGTCTGGTTGGACCTCCAGGGGTCGGTAAAACCTCTATTGCGCAATCTATTGCCCGTTCGACTAATCGTAAATTCAGCCGCATGGCATTGGGTGGTGTGCGCGATGAAGCGGAAATTCGTGGTCACCGCCGTACTTACATTGGCTCTATGCCGGGTAAAGTGATTCAGAATATTTCCAAAACAGGTGTACGTAATCCACTGTTTTTATTGGATGAAATCGACAAAATGGCTCAGGATTTCCGTGGTGATCCGGCTTCTGCCTTATTGGAAGTGCTTGATCCTGAGCAAAACTCAACATTTGCCGATCACTATCTTGAAGTCGAATATGATTTGTCGGATGTAATGTTTGTCTGTACTGCAAATACATTGAATATTCCGGATGCACTGCGTGATCGAATGGAAATAATTCGTCTTGCAGGGTATACCGAAGATGAAAAATTGAATATCGCATTGCAGTATTTGTTGCCAAAAGCGATAAAAGACAATGGTCTGAAAGCGAATGAGATTGAAATTACCTCTGATGCAGTGATGGAAATCATTCGGCGTTATACACGTGAAGCAGGTGTGCGTAATCTGCAACGTGAAATTTCGAAGATCTGTCGCAAATTAGTTAAGCAAATCCTCAGTGAATCACCAACCGAGAAGGTTGTTGTGACAGCAGATAATCTGGAAGACTATTTAGGCGTCTATCATTATCAGTATGGTGTTGCTGCAGAAGATGATCGCATTGGACAGGTCACTGGTCTGGCCTGGACCGAAGTGGGTGGTGAGTTACTGACTATCGAATCGGCGGTAATGCCGGGTAAAGGCAAAGCCAGCTATACAGGTAAACTGGGTGATGTGATGCAGGAATCCATTCAGGCGGCTACCACCGTTGTTCGTTCTCGGGCAGTAGAGTGGGGCATTGCCGAGGATTATCTGCAAAGTCACGATTTACATATTCATGTACCCGAAGGTGCGACACCAAAAGATGGCCCAAGCGCAGGTATTGGTATGTGTACTGCACTGGTTTCAGCGATAACCGGTATACCGGTTAAATCCAATGTGGCCATGACAGGCGAGATCACGTTGCGTGGTGAGGTGTTGGCCATTGGTGGTTTGAAAGAGAAATTGCTGGCCGCACATCGTGGTGGCATTGATACCGTTCTGATTCCTAAAGATAATGTGAAGGACTTACGGGAAATTCCGGATAATGTAAAATCCGGGCTGGAGATTATTCCTGTACGCTGGATTAATGAAGTATTGGAAAAAGCCTTGCAGCATATGCCAACCAAGGTATTACCTACTCCGGATACTGCGACTGTAATGCCACCAGATCAGGCCAGTTTTCACGAAGTCAATACACAAAACCGGCATTAACCTGTTTAAAGCGAGCAACGGAGATTTATGATGACTCAAAAACAACAACAGCGTTTAATCGGGACGCTTTTGCTTGTCTTTTTCATCGCCGTGCTCGCTTATATCGTTTTATCTAAAGTCAGTCAGACAGAATCAGGGAGGCAAGTTCAAGAAGAAGAGCCGATTCAGTTTTCTTCGGTGATTGAAGCATTACAGGAAGAAACTGATGATGAATCCCTGATGGGAGATGAGACTTCTCTAGCTGAAGAAGCTTTTGTTGATATTGGTTCTGCTGATACAGAGAATATTCCTCAATCTTCCGTATCTGATAAGCCGGTAGAAACCGATTCTTCAACAGAAAAAACGCCAGAACCAGAAATTATTTCAGAAAAACCGGCTCCTGCTCCTAAACCAGAACCCGAACCTGTTGCTGAGA
>NZ_DCSO01000052.1:34517-37774 GCF_002325665.1 Methylophaga sp. UBA1464 | reverse complement strand
CCCCGAACCGTCTCCGCCACCAGTGAGCCAACCTGAACCTTCCACATCAGCTGACTCAGCTTCACGATGGATTCTTCAATTGGGTAGTTTTTCGGTAGAAGCCAATGCAACCAGCCTGAAAAAGCAGTTGGAAGATATTGGATATAAACCGATGATTGAACAAACCCGGTCAGGAGAGACTGTAATCTACCGTGTCAGGCTTCAACCAGATGCTGATAGAGCTACTTTGGAACGAACCGCGGCTTCAATTCGTGAACAATTGAATTTGAATACCCAGATATTTCCTTATCCATGATGAATTCTTTGGTCATCTTTTTGTAATCGGATAAGCGTAAATATATTGGGTTAGCTTTCGCAATTCTGATAAAATTCTCTTTTTAACACGCTGCTCGATGCGGAGTCATAATGAACTGGGTAGATTATTTAATAATCGGCATTATTTTGATTTCGTCGGGCATCAGTATCGTTCGTGGATTTATAAAAGAAGTACTTTCATTAATCAGCTGGATAGTGGCGATTTGGGTCGCCTTTATGTTTTATGCAAATTTCGCCAGCTTGTTAACGCCCTATATCGATACAGTTACCATACGTTTATTTATCGCTTTTTTTGTCTTATTTGTTGTCACATTAATACTCGGTGCCCTGGTTAATCATTTGATTTCACAATTGGTTGAAAAAACAGGGCTTAGCGGTACAGACCGGGCACTCGGGGTGATTTTCGGTATTCTTAGAGGTGTTGCAATCGTTACACTTTTGGTGTTGGTTGCAGGTGTAACACCCATGCCATCAGATAGTTGGTGGCAAAACTCATTATTGTTACAACACTTTGAAGATCTGGCGGTTTGGGTCAAGCAGCTGTTACCGGCTGATGTTGCTGAACACGTTAACTTCAACTAATCCTGACAGGGTGTTTTTATGTGTGGAATTATTGGTATCGTTGGTCATTCAGAAGTCAATCAAGCGTTATATGATGGTCTGACAGTTCAACAACATCGTGGTCAGGATGCTGCGGGCATTATGACTTGTGACCAAACCGGACGGTTTTATCTTCGTAAGGATAATGGCCTGGTAAAAGATGTGTTTCATACGCGTCATATGATTCGGCTTAAAGGCTCGATGGGAATAGGACATATTCGTTATCCGACCGCGGGATGCTCCAACTCAGCTGAGTCCCAACCTTTTTATGTCAATTCACCTTTTGGTATCGCACTGGCACACAATGGCAACCTGACCAATACGCAGCTCTTATCTGATCAGTTATTTAAAAGCGATCGTCGGCACCTGAATACCGGCTCCGACTCGGAAGTTTTACTGAATGTACTGGCTCATGAGTTACAGACTTCTGGAAAACTCAAACCACAACCAGAAGATATTTTCAACGCTGTTGTCGAAGTTCATAAACGCTGTAAAGGGGCATATGCTGCCGTCGCCATGATTGCCGGTGTCGGTATGCTGGCGTTTCGTGATCCTTACGGTATTCGTCCTGCGGTTATCGGCAAACGTGAGACCGAGCAAGGCACCGAATATGTTGTGGCTTCTGAAAGCGTTGTCATGGATACGCTGGATTTTGAATTTATGCGTGATGTGCAGCCGGGCGAATGCATCTTTATTGATATGGAAGGCCGTTTCCATAATAAGCAATGTGCCGAAAATCCAATTAAATCACCTTGTATATTTGAATATGTATACTTTGCTCGCCCTGATTCAATGATGGATGGTATTTCGGTACATAAAAGCCGCATGCGTATGGGAACCAAACTGGCGGATAAAATTAAACGCGAATTTCCTGACCATGATATTGATGTGGTGATCCCCATCCCCGACACCAGCCGCAGTGCTGCATTACAACTGTCTTATGATTTAGGCGTGGTATACCGCGAAGGTTTTATTAAAAATCGTTATATTGGCCGCACCTTTATTATGCCAGGTCAACAACAGCGCAAAAAATCGGTTCGGCAGAAATTGAACGCAATCGATCTGGAGTTCCGCGATAAAAATGTTCTGCTGGTTGATGACTCAATTGTTCGTGGTACTACTTCTCAGCAAATCGTGCAAATGGCCCGGGATGCAGGCGCTAAAAAAGTCTACCTGGCATCCGCAGCGCCACCGGTTCGTTTCCCTAATGTGTATGGTATAGATATGCCATCACCATCTGAATTTGTCGCGCACAATCGTAACGTCCAACAAATTGCCGAAGAGCTGGGTGTGGATTGGTTAATTTATCAGGATTTGAAAGATCTGGTCGAAGCCATTAACAAGAAAAGTGATGTTGAACGTTTTGATACCTCATGCTTTGATGGCGATTACATTACCGGTGATATTGATGAGACCTACTTGTACTATATTGATGCGCTGCGTAATGACATGTCAAAACAGAGTGCTGAAGAAGGTAACGTGACCATTGAGCTGCATAATGACGTTTAAAGTCATCGTCCATCGCAACAATTCTAAAAGTTCACTTCCTGCTGAATTCGGCAGGAATAAACAGCTTTTTGCTGTTTGATACCAATTCTTATATAATCCCGTCGATTATGCATCAGCAATTGCCAAAAGAGTTAGATCCGTTTCGTTTTGCTCATAGCGGTTTACAGATAGCGGGCGAAATCCCGGTCAGTAAAATGTCGCGTTTGAGTGAAATGCTTTATGACGATTCGGGGACGGTGAAAGTCGATATGCTGTTTGATATTGATACGACCGGCACACCTTTTATGCGTGGGCAATTTGCTGTAACAGTCAAACTGCTATGTGAACGTTGTATGGAGCCTATGGCCCATACAATGGATATAGTCACAAAGCTGGCATTGGTACGACACGAAGGAAAGATTGAAGGACTGGCTGAACAATATGAGCCTTGGATCTTGAATGATGCAAAACAAGTTGATCCGGCACAGATTGTGGAAGATGAGTTGATACTCGCTTTGCCAATCGTGCCAAAACATGATTATCCATGTTTGCCTGAAGAATTATGGCAAGCGGGGGAAGAAGAAATTGAGGCTGAGAAACCGGTCTCACCATTTGCAGTGTTATCTGCATTGAAATCGAAAAAGTAATTTATTTTGGGTTTAGGAGTTTAAGCCATGGCTGTTCAAAAGAGTAAAAAGAGTCCTTCACGTCGCGGNNACTTCAGGTGAATTACACCGTCGTCATCATGTAACCGCTGACGGTTACTATCGTGGCCGTAAAGTCATCGCTGACAAGAGTGAATAAGGCTTAACAGAAATTGACTTTAACAATTTCGATCGACGCTATGGGCGGGG
>NZ_DCSO01000052.1:6303-34394 GCF_002325665.1 Methylophaga sp. UBA1464 | reverse complement strand
CTGCCATATCAACGCTGGAAAGGCATACCGATGTAGAACTGATTCTGGTGGGCGATGAAGCCACCATATCAGCAGAGTTAGCCAAACATCAGTTTGCTGACAAGCACCGGATTAAAATTCACCATGCTTCTCAAACGGTTGGCATGGATGAAGCCCCTTCATCAGCACTTCGCGGTAAAAAAGATTCTTCAATGCGGGTGGCCATAAATCTTGTAAAAGAAGGGCAGGCTGCTGCCTGTATCAGTGCCGGCAATACCGGCGCATTGATGGCAACGGCACGTTTTGTATTAAAAACCCTGCCAGGAATTGAACGTCCAGCCATCATTACAGCATTGCCCACCATGCGTGGACACACCTATGTTCTCGATCTTGGGGCCAATGTGGACTCCACAGCCGAACATCTGGTGCAATTTGCATTAATGGGCTCCGTGTTGGCCGAGTTGATTGATGGAAAACCAAATCCGACAGTGGGCCTGCTTAATGTTGGTGCTGAAGAAATTAAAGGTAATGAACGGGTAAAAGAAGCGGCTCGTTTATTGGCTAAAACAGACTTGAATTATTATGGTTATGTTGAAGGTGATGGTCTTTACCATGGCGAAGTTGATGTACTGGTCTGTGATGGGTTTGTTGGTAATGTGGCGTTAAAAGCCAGTGAAGGCGTCGCGCATATGATTCGTCATTATCTGCGTCAGGCATTTAGTCGTAATATTTTCACTAAAATTGCCGGTTTGATTGCCTATCCGGTTTTGAAACATTTCAGTAAAGAACTCGATCCTCGAGCATTTAACGGAGCCAATTTGATTGGTTTACAAGGCATCGTGATCAAAAGTCATGGTGGTGCTGACGCGTTTGCGTTCGCCAATGCGATAAATATTGCCATTCTTGAAGCCAGAAAAGACGTACCGAAGAATATCACTAGACATCTTGAAACTCTTCTAGAGGAACAAGTATTGTGATTTATTCCAGAATTGCCGGGACGGGCAGCTATTTACCGGAAAAATTTCTGACAAACATTGATTTAGAATCAATGGTTGAAACCAGTGATGAGTGGATTACCGATCGTACCGGTATAAAAAAAAGACATATTGCTGCCACTGACGAAACCACAACTGATTTAGCGTACTTTGCTGCCAAAAATGCCATCTCTTCTGCAGGATTAAAGTCTCGCGACATTGACATGATTATTGTCGCAACAACAACTCCGACACGCATTTTTCCAAGCACCGCAGCACTGGTTCAGCAACGGCTGGGGATTCATGGCTGTCCAGCGTTTGATATTCAGGCCGTTTGCACGGGTTTTGTTTACGCATTAACTATTGCCGACAAGTTTATTAAGTCAGGCAGTGCTAAAAATGTACTGGTTATTGGAGCAGAAACCTTGTCGCGCATAGTCGACTGGACTGACCGCAATACCTGTGTGTTATTTGGTGATGGAGCGGGTGCCGTCGTGCTTCAGGCTTCTGTTGAGCCTGGTGTACTGTCTACACATATCCACTGCGATGGCAGCTTTAATAATCTGTTACATGTGCCGACCGGGCCAGGCAGTGCTATAACCGAAGATCCAGCTTATATCGAAATGCAAGGCAATGAAGTTTTCAAGGTGGCCGTCAAAACCCTTAGTAAGATCGTCGACGAAACACTTGAAGCTAATCAATTAGATAAACACGATATTGATTGGCTGATCCCGCATCAGGCGAACATCCGAATTATTGCGGCGACAGCCAAAAAATTGAGCATGTCCATGGACAGTGTTGTCGTTACCGTTCAAGACCATGGTAATACCTCTGCGGCATCTATTCCACTGGCTTTAGATGTAGCCGTGCGTGATGGTCGTATCAAGCGCGGCGAAACATTGTTGTTTGAAGCGTTTGGTGGTGGGTTTACCTGGGGCTCTGCGCTCATCAAATATTAATCTGAGGTGTTTTTAGCAATGCATTCAGCTTTTGTCTTTCCCGGTCAGGGTTCTCAATCAGTATCCATGTTAGCCGAGTTGTCTGAAAGGTTTCCGCAAGTTCAGCAAACATTTTCAGAGGCCAGTGAGGCCCTTGGTTATGATTTATGGTCACTTGTTCAAAACGGACCTGAAACTGAATTAAATCAAACTGATAAAACCCAACCAGCCATGCTGGCCGCCGGTATTGCTGTCTGGCGTTGCTGGGAGGCGACGAGCCAGTATAAGCCAGCTTATCTGGCAGGTCATAGCCTGGGTGAATATACTGCACTGGTAGCAGCACAGGCTCTGGATTTTAAAACAGCCATTAAGCTGGTCGAAAAACGCGGTCAATTGATGCAACAGGCCGTTCCTTCAGGTGAGGGCGCTATGGCGGCTATACTTGGTCTGGACGATGATGTCGTCAAAGCTGTCTGTCAGAAAGCCTGTGATATAGGCGTCGTTGAAGCGGTTAATTTTAACTCACCGGGCCAGGTAGTGATTGCCGGAACCAAATCTGCCGTTGATAAAGCTGTTGAAATTGCGACTGAAAAAGGCGCAAAACGTGCTCTGCTATTACCTGTCAGCGTACCCTCGCATTGTGCTTTGATGCGTCCGGCTGCTGAAGAATTACTTACAGAGCTGGAATCCGTCACTCTTCAAGCTCCCCAAATTCCTGTAATTCATAATACAAGTGTGAGCACAACTGCCGATCCTGATGAAATTCGTCAATTATTAGCACAACAGTTATACAATCCGGTTCGTTGGGTTGAAACGGTCGAATGGCTTGCTGCACAGGGTGTGGATACGCTGGTTGAATGTGGACCGGGGAAAGTCCTGGCTGGCCTGAGCAAACGTATCGATAAATCTTTGCAGGCTTTACCGGTATTTGATTCAGTAACTCTGCAGAAAACTCAAGAAGCGTTAGGAGAATAATCATGAGCCTACAAGGTAAAGTTGCTTTGGTAACGGGGGCCACCCGTGGTATCGGACGTGCCATTGCGTTGAGTCTGGGCGAGCAGGGTGCAACGGTTATCGGCACCGCCACCTCAGAAAATGGCGCCGCTGCCATCAGTGAATATTTGCAATCAGCAGGCATTCAGGGCAAAGGCATGGTATTGAATGTCACGCAGGATAATGCGATTGATGAGGCCGTCACAGCGATTGAAACAGAATTTTCTGCGCCGGATATTCTGGTCAATAACGCCGGAATTACCCGTGATAATTTACTGATGCGCATGAAAGATGAAGAATGGGACGATATTATCAATACCAATCTCACACCTATTTTTAAACTGAGTAAACGCTGCGTCCGCGCGATGACCAAAGCCCGTTGGGGCCGAATTATTAATATCACCTCCGTTGTTGGTGTGATGGGGAATGCTGGTCAAACTAATTATGCCGCAGCTAAAGCGGGTGTGATTGGCTTTAGCAAATCTTTGGCTCGTGAAGTCGGGGCACGCGGTATTACTGTAAACAGTGTTGCGCCAGGGTTTATTGATACCGATATGACCAGTGGTCTGCCAGAAGCGCATAAAACAGCGTTACTGGAACAGGTTCCGATCAAACGCCTCGGTGAGGCAGAAGAAATTGCCGCTGCTGTCAGCTTTTTGGCCAGTCCTTTAGCAGGATATATTACCGGCGAAACGCTGCATGTAAACGGCGGCATGTATATGAATTGAGGGCCTGAATCTGCAGAGACTCAGGTTTTTTTATTGTGGAGATATTTTCGGACAAGGCTTCCAGCTTGTCTCCGCAGTGCTCGCACTATAAAATGCCAGCACGTTGTTTGTACTTAACCACCAAAGGAAACAGATGTTATGAGTGATATTGAAGCTCGAGTAAAAGAAATTGTTGTCGAACAATTGGGTGTAAACGCCGATGAAGTAACTGCCGATGCTTCATTTATTGATGATCTGGGTGCTGACTCGCTGGACACTGTTGAGCTGGTTATGGCACTGGAAGAAGCATTTGAATGTGAAATTCCTGATGAAGAAGCTGAAAAGATCACCACAGTAAAAGAAGCTGTCGCTTATATTAATTCTGTACAGTCTTAATATTACAGATTGCTTCAGATGTAGCCGTCTAGCGTGCAAGTCATGCTAGGCGGCTACGTTGTATCTATAGAGAAGATTCGCAAGAGGAAAGCTGATGTCTAAAAGACGCGTTGTGGTTACCGGGCTGGGCGCGGTAACACCGGTCGGTTTATCGGTGGCAGAAAGCTGGGATAACATCCTGGCAGGCAAAAGTGGTGTGGCACCAATCACATCATTTGATGTAACTGATTTTCCAGTTCGTTTTGGTGCTAGCGTCAAAGACTTTGATGTTGAGACAGTTATTTCTCGTAAAGACGCCAAGAAAATGGATACTTTCATTCACTACGGCATTGCAGCCGCAGTGGAAGCAATTAAAGATGCTGGTCTCGAAGTGACTGATGCCAATGCTGAGCGTATTGGTGTTGTTATTGGTTCGGGTATTGGCGGCTTGCCTGGTATCGAGGCCGGCTATGACAGTTTTCTGAATGGTGGTCCACGTAAAATTTCGCCTTTCTTTGTGCCTAGTAACATTATCAACATGATCTCCGGTAATTTGTCGATCATGTATGGCATGAAAGGTCCTAATACCGCCATTGTTACTGCCTGTTCTACTGGCACACATTGTATTTCGGCTGCTGGTCGCATGATTCAGTATGGTGATGCTGATGTGATGATCGCCGGTGGTGCCGAAATGGCTACATCGAAAACCGGTTTAGGTGGTTTTGCTGCAGCGCGTGCCTTATCAACACGTAATGATGATCCACTTGCTGCAAGTCGTCCGTGGGATAAAGATCGTGACGGGTTTGTCCTGGGTGATGGTGCTGGTGTGCTCGTATTAGAAGAATATGAGCATGCTAAAAAGCGGGGCGCAACGATTTATGCTGAATTAGTCGGCTCAGGTATGAGCAGTGATGCCTATCACATGACCATGCCGTCACAGGGCGGAGAGGGGGCAGCACGTTGCATGGTAAATGCAATGAATGATGCAGCCATCAACCCGGAAGACATCAGTTATATAAATGCTCATGGCACATCAACACCTGCTGGTGATGTGGCTGAAACCCAAGCGATTAAAACCGCTTTGGGCCATTCAGCACAAAAGGTAGCTGTCAGTTCAACCAAATCCATGATTGGTCACTTATTAGGCGCGGCCGGAGGCGTAGAAGCGGTATTCAGTATTCTGGCGATTCGCGATCAGGTGGCACCCCCCACTATCAATCTGGACAACCCGGATGACGCTTGTGATCTGGATTATGTACCACATACTGCCAGACAAATGACTATTGATATTGCCATGTCGAATTCATTTGGTTTTGGCGGCACCAACGGTACTGTTATTTTCAAAAAACTCAGTTAGTTGACACGACATGATTCTGATTAACGGCCAACCCGAAAACAGAATCGATGTCGCGGATCGTGGCTTGCAATATGGCGATGGTTTATTTGAAACCATCGCCTATCGTCATGGTGGACTGGAATTTTTATCTGATCATCTTTCCCGTTTAAAAGAAGGTTGTGATCGCCTGAAAATTGGTTTTTCAGCAGAACAACAACAGTTACTGATTCAAGATATTCAATCTGTCTGTCAGCAGTTAAATCACAATGCCGTAGTCAAGATTATTCTGACTCGTGGCTCAGGTGGCAGAGGCTATCGTTATGAAGCTGATATGCAAACTACCCGCATTATCAGTAGCCATGCCATGCCGGTTTACCCTGTTCATAATGTTTCCGGCATCAAAGTACGTATCTGCCATCAGCGTTTAGCAATCAATCCAAGCTTAGCGGGAATCAAACACCTCAACCGGTTGGAACAGATCCTTGCCCGAAATGAATGGCGGGATGAGACGATTGCCGAAGGTTTAATGTTGGATTATCAAGATCGGCTAATCGAAGGTACCATGTCAAATGTGTTTCTGGTGAAGGACAATAAATTATTCACGACTGAGCTTTCAAGCTGTGGAATCGCTGGTATTATGCGTAAGCAGCTAATTAACCTGGCTGAAAAACTGGAGATGCCCGTTCATATTACCTCACTGACTATCGATGATATTAACTCAGCTGATGAAATGTTTGTTTGTAACAGTCTACTGGGTATCTGGCCGGTTATACATATCACAGACTTCAATAGGGATCTTGGTCACGGTCCGATCACCCAGAAGCTGCAGAAGGCTTTAAATTCATTAGACAGAAACCAATGAAAATACCTTTAACTATCAAACTACTTTTTTTACTGGTGTTCATAGCGATTATTGCTTTGATAGTCTGGAGTGAATATCAACGATTTCTGCATCAGCCAGTGAATCTGATCGAAGATGATACGATTTTTACTATCAATCCCGGTGATAACATCAGTAAAGTCAGTCAACGTTTATACGATAGTGGTTTGAGTCCAGTTCCCAGTGTCTATCTGGATATCTATGCTCGACTCCAAGGTAATGCGCAGCAGATCAAAGCAGGTGAGTATAGGGTTCAAGCTGATGCTACGTTGCCTGATTTATTAAACCTCTTTATTAGTGGCAGAGTCGTTCAATATTCGCTGACTATTATCGAGGGGATGACGGCAAATCAATTATTTGAAAAAATGCTGGCCCATCCAAAACTCAAAATCACTTTGAACGAACTGAACAATGAAACAGTGCGCGAAGCCTTGGCTATTGACAATGAACGGGTTGAAGGCTGGTTTTTACCTGAGACTTATCACTTTCCTGCCAATACCACGGATGTACAGTTTTTACGTCGAGCGCATCAGAAAATGCAGAACCAACTGGAAAATGCCTGGCAACAGATGTCAGAAAAGTTACCATATGAATCGGCGTATGAAGTCCTGATCATGGCTTCTATTATTGAAAAAGAAAGTGCCATTCCTGAAGAACGACCAGAAATTTCCGGTGTGTTTGTCAGACGTCTGGATAAAGGTATGCGTTTACAGACAGACCCCACGGTTATCTATGGAATGGGTGAGAGTTATGATGGCAATATCCGTAAAAAAGATCTGCAAACCGATACGCCATACAATACCTATACCCGTTTTGGTTTGCCACCGACGCCAATCTGTTTACCCAGTAAAGAGTCTATTGAAGCAGCGATGAATCCGGCGGAAGGAACCAGTCTGTATTTTGTAGCGGGGGCTGAAAATGGTGGTCATGTTTTCTCAGATAATCTTGAAGACCATAATCGTGCCGTCAGGCAGTACTGGAATAATATGCGGTTAACCCAATGAACGGAAAATTCATCAGTATTGAAGGCATCGAGGGTGCTGGTAAATCAACGCAGCTGCAATTTATTGCTGATTATTTACGATATCAGGGTAAACACGTTGTCGTCACACGTGAGCCGGGCGGTACTCCGTTGGGAGAGAAAATCCGTGAAGTTCTGCTTAAGCCAACGGATCAGGCGATGGCAGAAGATACCGAATTACTGCTGATGTTTGCCGCGCGTGCCGAACACATCCAACAGGTCATCCTGCCAGCGTTAAAGCGCGGCGATTGGGTCGTGTCTGATCGTTTTGTTGATGCCACTTTTGCCTATCAGGGCGGGGGCAGAGGGATTGACGAACAGCGAATTCGTCAATTGGCTGAGTGGACCTTGCAAGGCTTTCAGACCGATGTGACATTTTTATTTGATTTACCGGTTGCGCTTGGGCAAACACGTGTTGAGCAACGCCAGCAGCAAAAAGATCGCTTTGAACAGGAAAAAAAGGCTTTTTTTGAACGTGTGAAAAACTGCTATTTGGCTCGCGCAGAGGCTGAGCCGGAGCGCATCAAGTTAATAGATGCCAGCCAGAGTATTGCTGCTATTCAACAACAGCTTAGTCAACAGCTTGATCAGTTAGTGGATAAATCAGGTTTATGACGGAGCTTTTTCCATGGCAGCAAACACTTTGGCAGCATGTTGTTGTCAGAGTCGATAAGCAGCGCCTGCCGCATGCCATTTTAGTAACCGGTGTTGCAGGCTTAGGTAAAGCACAATTTGCTGCCAAAATGGCTGAAAGCCTTTTATGTTTAAACGTAGACAATCAATTTCACGCCTGTGGTGTCTGTCATAGCTGTCAGATCATGCAGGCGGGGAATCATCCGGATCATTTGACGATCAGTGTTGAAGAAGCGGGTAAATCAATCAAAATAGAACAAATCCGTGCGCTGAAAGAAAAACAGTCATTGACGCCGAGCATCGCCAAATGGAAAACGGTCGTTATTGAAGCGGCTGATGCGATGACCAATAGTGCCGCCAACAGTTTATTAAAACTGCTTGAAGAGCCTCAGAACAATACAATTTTGATTTTAACTACGGATGCAGTGCATCGGTTGCCTGTCACTATTCGTAGCCGCTGCCAGCAAATGCATATGTCGGCACCTGACTACTCAATAACGATGCAATGGCTTGATTCAGAAGGAATTTCAACAGATGTCGAGCAACTGCAGAAAATCTCGTCATTAACCCAGGATGCCCCGTTTGCTATCGTTAAAGCCCTTGAAAGTAATGAGTGGCAGGCGTATCAGCAGATTCAGCAGGATTTTGATCAGCTGCTGCTGCAACAGACAAACCCCGTCCAACTTGCTAATCAATGGCAGCNNATCTCTTGAAAGTCATGCACCAATTATTATCAACGATTAAAACCCGGCTCAAAAACCATTATTCGGGATATGCTGAAGTCAGTGAAACACAGCAATACTGGCAGATCGTTGATTGCATAGTGAATACAATAAAGCTAATATCGTCTCAAAATAACTACAACAAGACATTGTTAATAGAGGACTTTATGGTTTCAGTAATGCGTATCTCAGATACGAATTCAGTAAACTGGCAGTCTCGTACCGGCAAATAATTAAAGAGTCTTTTTTATGGGTATGAATCCACGTAAAGGTATCCTCTCGCTGAAAATAAGCGATCAGAACATGTTGTATCATTCTTTTATGCCGTTTCTCAAAAACGGTGGTTTATTTATCCCCACGAATAAACATTATGAAATGGGCGAGGAAGTTTTTATTCTGCTGACCTTATTGGATGAGGCTGAGAAAATTCCAATTGCCGGGACCATTGCCTGGATAACCCCGAAAGGTGCTCAAGGAAATCAGGCTGCAGGCATAGGCGTACATTTCAGCGAAGGTGATGGCGGCGCGAATGTCGTTCGCGGCAAAATTGAAAATCATCTGGTCGACAAATTAAAGTCTGATAAAGCTACCTACACGATGTAAGACAAACATGACGGTATCCGCCGTCACCAACTGAGTTATTTATGTATATCGATTCACATTGCCACCTGAATTTACTGGCTGACCAACCTGGCGGCATTGCTGCGATGGTCGCAGAAGCTACTGAAAACAATATCGAACATATTTTGTGTATTGCGATTGATAAAGATAGCATTGAAGCCGTTCGCCAGCTTGCAGAACAATATCCTCAACTTACAGCGACTGTTGGGGTTCATCCAAATGTGGATGAAGCTGCGACCCTGAGTACGGAACAGCTTATTGATCTGGCTAATCACCCTAAAGTTATTGCAATTGGGGAAACAGGCCTGGATTACTTTCGCAGTAAAGGTGATCTTACCTGGCAGCGCGAACGTTTCAGTTATCACATTGCCGCAGCGAAACAAACGCAAAAACCATTGATTATTCATACCCGTGAAGCACGTGAAGACACAATGACGATGCTGGAACAGGAAAATGCCAGAGATGCGGGTGGCATTATTCATTGCTTTACTGAAAACTGGGAAACGGCAAAACGTGCTTTGGATATTGGCTTTTATATTTCTTTATCCGGAATTGTGACGTTCAAAAGCGCTCGTGAATTACAGGATGTCGCCAAAAAACTACCTTTGGATAGGATTCTTATCGAAACAGACGCACCGTATCTGGCACCGGTACCGCATCGAGGAAAGACCAATAAACCTGCTTATGTAAAACATGTTGCTGCTTTTCTGGCCGAGCTTCGTGGCGAATCAGAAGAGCAGATAGCGGCAACCACCACAGAAAATTTCTATCGATTGTTTCCGACCGCTAATAAGGCTGCCTGAAATCATGGATGCTACCGGTGTTCAAAAAAAATTATTGCTGATTTTTGTTGTTGTTTTTGGATTAATTGGCTGCGACCAGCCTTCAGTCAGCCTTAAACCCTTAAAACAAGACGCTGTCATTCTGGCATTTGGAGATAGCCTGACTTTTGGGACCGGTGCTCAGCCCGATCAGAGTTATCCAGCAGTATTAGCCGAACTAACCGGCAGAACAGTGATAAATTCTGGAGTTCCAGGTGAAATCAGTAGTGCTGGTCGGGCACGTTTATCACAACTGCTTCAGGAAACTAAACCGGATCTGGTTATTTTGTGTCATGGAGGTAATGATTTGCTTCGCAAGCAAAGCCGTCAACAATTACAGGCTAATTTGCAGGCGATGATTGATGAAATTACCGGTTCCGGTGCCCAGGTTTTACTTGTGGCTGTTCCTGCATTTAGTCTTAATCTGGCGCCGGTGCCTCTGTATCTTGAAGTGGCACAAGTTAATAAAGTGCCAGTTCAGGCAACTGCGCTGAGTGAAATATTGACTGATTCATCTTTAAAAGCGGATCAGGTACATCCCAATGCGCTTGGATATCAGCAGTTTGCTCAATCAATCTATCGTTTATTGATTGAAACGGATGCCATAAGGCCTTAGGGGCTGTTTATCTTTCGTCGCTAATATTGTTTTTATTCAATCACAATACGACGGGTTGTGATTGAAAACAGATCTCATTTTTTTACGGTTTTTTCAATGTGATTTTCTAAAGTTTTGATACGGGAAGACGTTATCTAAAACAGTATGATAATTTCCCGATATCTTTGGAGCACAGCAACATGAAGTCATTATCCGTCAAAGCAAAAATGTTGCTTTTAAGCGGTCTTATGGTTACCGGTATCGTTGTTCTGGCGGCAATGCTAAGTTTTGGTATGCACTCACTGGTGCAGATTGGTCAGTCGAGCACACTGAGCAGTCAGGCAGAAACAACCATGCAGAGCTTACGGATCAATGAAAAAGACTTTTTCAACCGCCTCGACCTCAAATATCAGACGCAATTTAACGAAAACCACCGTATTATCAAACAACAGCTTTCTGATTTAGATTCACAGCTTAAATCAGAGGATATTCAGCTTGAAAATTTCTCACATTTATTAGAATTGCTCCAACAATATCATGCTGGTTTTAATGAAATAGTAGCAACTCAGCAAACCATTGGCCTGAATCATACAGATGGACTTTATGGCACATTACGCGCATCGGTTCATGAGGCCGAACAAATGCTGGGCAAATTTCAGGATGATACTTTATTAAAAGATATGTTGATGTTACGTCGCAATGAAAAGGACTTTCTATTACGTAAAGACGTGAACTATCTGGATACATTTAACAAAAATCTGCAGGTTTTTTATCAGAACCTGCAACAAAGCTACCTGAGTGATTTTGAACAACGTGAAATATCAGGTTTAATGCAAAACTACAGCAGCGATTTTACCACTCTGGTGAAAACATACGAGGAACTTGGATTTAATGAAGATCTCGGACAGATTGGTTCAATGAGAACGACTGTATATGAGATCCAGGATTTGCTTCATGATACTGCCGAACAAATCGCTGACGAACTCCTGATGCATGAAAAGTCGATCTTTATCAAAGCGATAATCTCCATCATCGTCATTCTTGCTGCCTTGGTAA
This sequence comes from Methylophaga sp. UBA1464, assembly GCF_002325665.1. Classification (NCBI taxonomy): domain Bacteria; kingdom Pseudomonadati; phylum Pseudomonadota; class Gammaproteobacteria; order Thiotrichales; family Piscirickettsiaceae; genus Methylophaga; species Methylophaga sp. UBA1464. The sequence continues at coordinate 22,743 of NZ_DCSO01000052.1, read as the reverse complement.
TACTTTCTCAATTAATCAGCCGTAGCGTCGTTAACCCAATAAATTTACTGGCTGAGGTAATGAAACGGGCACAGCAAAATAAAGATCTGACCCAGCGTGCTCATGTTGAAGGCAAAGATGAAATCGTGCAGATGGCGGATGTGTTCAACCAGATGATGGGCGCTTTCAGTCAACTGATTCAGGAAGTATTCGACTCTTCTCGCCAACTCAATGTTGCCGCTGAAGAGTTAACGGTCATCACCGGTCAAACCAGCCGCGGCGTAATGAGTCAACAAAGCGACAGCGAACAGGTTGCCACGGCCATGAATGAAATGGCGGCTACCGTTCAGGAAGTCGCCCGTTATGCTTCACAGGCTGCAGAGGCTTCACGTACAGCTGATGATGAAACCAAAGCAGGCAAACAGGTGGTTGTTGAGGCCATTGAGGGGATTAAACAACTCGCTAAACAAGTTGAAATGGGCGCAATATCCATAAAAGACCTGCAAAAGGAAAGTGAGAACATTGGCAGTGTTCTTGGCGTGATTCAGGGGATTGCCGAACAGACTAACTTATTGGCTTTGAATGCGGCAATTGAAGCAGCCAGAGCGGGTGAGTCGGGACGAGGTTTTGCGGTGGTTGCCGATGAGGTTAGAACCCTTGCCAAACGCAGTCATGATTCAACAGAAGAAATCAAAAAAATTATTGACCGATTACAAACAGAGGCTGAGAAAGCTGTTCAGGTTATGGACGAAGAACTTGTACAAGCCAATCAAAGTGTCGAAAAAGCAGAAAAAGCAGGGCAATCGCTGGATATCATTGCTGAGTCAGTCACTTCTATTCGTGATATGAATACACACATTGCCAGTGCTGCAGAGGAGCAGTCGGCTGTCGCTGAAGAAATAAATCGTAATATTGTCAGCATTGCTCAGGTTGCCGAAGAAAATGCAGAAAGTACCAATCAAACGACATTGACCAGTCAGGAACTGGCCAGATTGGCAAACGGATTGGAAACCCAAATCAGTCAATTCAAAATTTAGAACAGATAAAATTTCACTGGCGGCTCGGGCTAACTCTGTTATATGGTGGCGATGGATATCATTTAATCTGATCTTTATAGACAAGCGAGCGAGAAAGTGAGCAACAACACTGAGGCCGAGGACTATTTATTAAGAGTGCTGATGAATCAGCAATCGCAGGCCGTATTTATTTTTAAGGATAATTTATTACTCACAGCCAACTCCGAAGCCTTACGACTAATCAAAGCCTCAGATGAAAACGACATTGTCGGCCTGCCATTTGAGGCTTTTTTTTCTGATGAGTTTGATAAAACGGCTTTTCAAGCAAGAGCACCATTTCGATCGCCCTTAACGCTTATCTGTCAGAGTGAAGCTCAATGTTATCCGGCGACACTCGTGCTCGATGATGATGACAATAAATTACTGGTTATTTTATCCAGCGAGGTTCTGCCAGGTCCGGCACAACAATGGATTGCTGCAGATTTAGGGGCATCCCCCACACTGATAGGCCACTGGATATTTGACACCACCACTTCGCATTTATGGTGGGGGCCACAGACATTCGAAATCTTTGCTAAATCGGAAACGAATTTTTCACCAACTTTGCCGACCATGCTGGATTTGATTCATCCAGATGATAAACAACATGTGAAAAATGCTTTTAATCTGGCGTTCACCAATCAGACTCACCTTGATGTGTGTCACAGGATTTTAATCGCCGGCAATGAATTACGTTACCTCCGACAACGGGCCACCTGGATTCCTGAAAAAAATGAGCTGTTTGGCACCGTATTGGATTTGACTGATATCCGACAACAAATCAGCCATACCGATCACTTGTTACGCTTAATGGATGAAACACAGCGTATTGGTCATATGGGTAGCTGGGAAATAGATTTGCTTAACGAAAAGGTGATTTGGTCTGAACAGACTGCAGTCCTGTTCGGCATCAGACTGGATGACTTCCCGGGCACAATTGAAAGCTTTCTGCAATTTATTCTGCCAGAAGATAAAGCCAACCTGCATTTATCCAGCGCCAAACCGAGTAATGCCGGTATCAATGAGGCTGAGTATCGAATTATTCGGCAAAGTGATGGGGAAATTCGTTGGCTATCCGAATGTGGAAAATCGGTTTTCAATGCCAGTGGCCAGGAAATACGCCGCCTGGGTATGACGATCGATATCACAGAGCGTAAACGTCTGGAAATGATACAAAAACTGGAATCCAGAATGATAGAAGCTGTTGCCTCCAACATGGATTTGCATCAGATTATGGATCAGATCGTTTTGGGTATTGAGGAGATTTTACCGAACACCATTGCATCAATTTTACTGATAGATGAAGAAGGTAAACGTTTGCTTAATGGCTCGGCTCCACACTTACCCGTTAAATATAACGAAGCCATTCATGGAGAACCGATAGGCCCCAAAGCAGGGTCCTGTGGAACAGCCGCTTTTCTGAAAAAGCCGGTGATTGTCTCCGACATTGCTACCGATCCGCTATGGGAAAATTATCGGGATTTAGCTTTAGCTTATGATCTGCGGGCTTGTTGGTCTCATCCAATATTTAATGAAAAACAAAAGGTTATTGCTACCTTTGCCATTTATCATAATAGGATAATAAGTCCCGGACCAGAGCAGCAGGACACCATCGAGCGAATTTCAAAAATTATTTCCATTGCGATTACCAAACAGCAAAATGAAGCGCGTTTGCGGGTAAGTGAAAGTCGTTTTCGAAATGCCTTTCAGGATGCGGCTACCGGTGTGGCAATTACCACTATTGATGGTCGACACCTTGAATGTAATCAAGCGTACTGCGACATGCTGGGTTATTCGAATGAAGAGCTCATGCAACTTGGTTTTCAGCAACTGACGGCTCCTGATGATAATCCCCTCAATCAACAGAAAATCAATGACATTCTGCTGGGGATCTCTGACAGTTGCATCCTTGAAAAAAGATTCATCAGTAAAACCAAAGACACAATCTGGGCAAGATTGAGTATTACCGTACAACGTGATGACAATGGTCAACCACTGCATCTTATTGCGATTACCGAAAACATTACCGCTACCAGGCTCGCAGAAGAACAGCGTTCTGAAGCGGAAAGATCGCTGATGCAATTATTACGAAATCTGCCCGGAGTGGCTTATCGGAGTTTATGTGATGAGCACTGGACCATGCTGTATGTCAGTGAGGCCTTTTATCGTTTGACTGGGTATAACGCCGAAGATGTTATTGGTAATCAGCATATTGATTTTGCCAGTATTATCCATCCGGATGATCGTGAGGCGATGTATGCTGAAACCTTAAAAGCACTCGATCAGAACCAACCATTTCAGGTCGAATATCGCATTGTCCGAAAAGATGGAGCTGTACGTTGGTTCTGGGAGCAGGGCAGTGGTGTGCGCGACAGTGATGGCAATTTGCAAGCCATAGAAGGTTATATCACTGATATAACCCGACAAAAAGTGGCTGATGCCAGTATCCGCGAGAGTGAACAACGTTTTCAATTATTATCCAAAGCCACCAATGATGCGATATGGGATTGGGACCTTAATACCAACAATCTCTGGTGGAGCGATAGTTTTGCAACGCTGTTTGGTGTCTATTCAGGTGAGGCAGAACCCTCTTTGAAAGGCTGGGAAAAACGGATACACCCAGATGATCGCAGCAGAGTGGTGAATAATCTTAACAGAGCAATTGATACTCATCAGCAGGGCTGGTCAGATAATTATAAGTTTCTGCGCCAGGATGGCAGTTATGCTGACGTTCTTGATCGTGGATATGTCATTTACAATGATGCGAATGATGCCATCCGTATGGTTGGTGGCATTACCGATATTTCCGAACGGCTGGAGATGGAAGAGAAGCTCCGCCAGTCACAACGCCTTGAGGCGGTTGGTCAACTGACTGGTGGTGTAGCACATGATTTTAATAATTTGCTGACGGTAATTGTCGGCAACGCCGAAATCATTACTGAATCACTTGATGCAGAGTCCAGGTTACGAGGCTTATCTGAGATGATTCAGGAAGCCGCCGATCGCGGATCGGATTTAATTCAAAGTTTACTGGCATTTGCCAGACGACAGCCGCTGGACCCAAAACATATTGATGCCAACCAACTGTTAAAAAACTTCCAATCATTACTGAGTCGATCGATTGGAGAAGCTATTCAGCTGGAACTGGCCCTGCAACCGGATCTCTGGCTGGCTCAGGTGGATCCTGGCCAATTGGAAAATGCCTTGTTAAATCTCGCACTGAATGCCAGAGATGCAATGCCCTCAGGTGGACGGTTATTGATTGAAACGCTGAATGTTTCGCTTTCCGAAGATTATGGCTCACAGCATGATGTGTCACCTGGAGAGTATGTCATTATTGGCGTTTCTGATACGGGTGTCGGCATTGCTCCGGAAAACCTGGACAGAGTTTTTGAACCGTTTTATACCACCAAAAGTAAAGAGAAAGGCACCGGACTTGGCCTGGCAATGGTGTATGGTTTTGCCCGGCAGAGCCTGGGGCATATCAACGTATATTCTGAACTTGCTCAGGGAACAACCATTCGACTTTACTTGCCCAGATCCCCGGAAGAAGTCACAGCAGCGGAAAATTCTGCCGTTTTGCCAACTCAGCCAAAAACCGGACAAGAGCATATTTTGATTGTCGAAGATGATGATTTGGTCAGAAGTTATGTGATCTCACAGCTGGAACTGATGGGCTATCAGGTCATAAGTGCTTCAAATGGTATCGAAGCCATGGAAATTATTCAGAGTGATACAAAAATCGATCTTCTGTTTACTGACGTAGTCATGCCCGGAGGCATGAGTGGCCGGGATCTGTCAGACAAAGCTCTGCGGATTCGGCCGCAATTAAAAGTGTTATTCACCTCTGGATATACGGAAAACTCTATTGTCCATCATGGGCGATTAGACCCCGGAGTCATGTTACTGAGTAAGCCCTACAGCCGCGATGAATTAACCACAAAAATACGTCAGGCATTAGATTGAGAGAAATAAATCACCAAGTTGATTTAATCGCTGATTTGCTATTACTAATTAAGTGTATTCTGTGACAATGAACGAACTTAAAGTACTTATTCTGGATGACAATAATCTTACTGCAAGAGCGATAGCGAATGTCGCAGAGTTTATTGGTCTGTCAGCCAAAGTCACCTCTGATTTTCAAAGTTTTCTTGAAATCTTTCATCAGTGGAAGCCGCAGTATCTGATTATTGATTTGATCATGCCGGATATGGATGGTGTCGAGGTCTTGGGAAAATTAGGGCAAATGCAGGTTGATGCCCAATTAATCATTACCAGCGGTGCTGGACAGCAGTTATTGCATGCGGCTGCGCGTTCGGCAGGGGCGCATGGTCTGAATGTATTAGGAATCCTGCCCAAACCATTCAACCCAAAAGCATTTCGGGATTTGATTAATGCTGAGTCTGTCAGCACGGCTGATAACACCTTTGGGCAGCAATTGCGAGAGGAAAGTCAGGCAAACACCATCAGTGTAACTGAGCTGGAACAGGCGATAAATGCGCGCGACATTTATATGGTCTATCAGCCAAAAGTCTCTTGTATCAGTGGTGCATTAACGGGATTTGAAGCACTGGCAAGATGGCATCATCCGGAAAAAGGCTTTATTTCACCGGAAAAATTTATTCCATTAGCCGAACAGAATCATCTTATCGATCAATTAACGTTGCAGGTTTTTGAACAGGCATTACCTTTTTTAACGCAGCTTCAGGCAGCAGATGCTACGTTAAACGCGCAAAACCGTGACCTGTTGTTGTCAGTGAATATTTCTGCTGTATCACTAAAAAATCTGGCCTTATTCAAACAAATCGAATTGCTTTGTGAAGACCACAATATTAAGCCCGATCAGTTGATTTTGGAGTTAACCGAAACCGCCGCTATGGATGATCCGGTCATGTCACTGGATATATTGACCCGACTGCGTCTTCGTGGCTTTCGGTTATCGATTGACGATTTCGGCACAGGATTCTCGTCCATGCTGGCTTTGGTTCGAATGCCTTTTTCAGAAGTCAAAGTCGATAAAACCTTTGTAATGACATCAGCTGATTCCCGTGAATCCAGACTGGTTATCAAAGCCATTATTGAGCTTGCCCATAGCTTGAATATGCAAGTGGCTGCCGAAGGTATTGAAGATAACGAAGCATTGGAATTACTACGAAAAATGGGTTGCGACCAGGCCCAGGGGTATTTTATCGGACGGCCAATGTTGCCTGAAGCTTTTATCGACTGGTCAAGGAAAAGCTCGGAAAACATTGATTTATATAGAATTAAGCATTTGCAGGGGCTGGGGCTTCTGGATAGTGACCCTGAGCATCGCTATGATCGCATTACAAAGCTCTGCACGCGGGTATTTAATGTGGATATGAGCATGATCTCATTGATCGATGAAAATCGGCAATGGATAAAATCGTCCCAGGGTTTTAGCCAACGACAAACCGAACGATCCGTAGCATTTTGTAATCAAACCATTGCTCAGGACGATATTTTTGTTGTTGCTGACACATTACTGGATCATCAATATGCCAATAACAATATGGTGATTGAAGCTCCGCATGTGCGCTTTTATGCGGGATGTCCTATTCGTGCCAGGTCATCGGGTACGAAATTAGGCGCGCTTTGTCTGAAACATTCTGTACCTAAAACATTTTCTGCCATGGACAAGGCATTATTAAAGCAATTAACAGAAATGGTTGAGGATGAAATTGATTACAACCCGTTACTTGATGAAGATAAGCTCACCGGCTTAATCAATCGTGATGCATTTGAACGAAGAGCACAAAAGTTGCTTAATATTTTTGTACCGCTTCAAACAGCACTGTCAATGTATTATTTTGATGTCAATAACTACAAACGTATTATCCAGGCGCATGGTATTTCGGCGGGTGATGAATCACTCATTCATTTTTCAAGATTATTGAGTGAAACCTTTACCGACACAGAATTAGTAGCCAGACTGGTTGATGATGAGTTTGTTGTTTTAGGCATCTGTGAACAGTTGGATAACAAATTGGAAATCCTGGCAGCAGCAGTGGAAAATTATAATGCCAGTGTAAGTCCGCACCTTAATATTGAATATACATTTGGTACTGCTTCAAGCGATGCAATAGCTAATGTCGATTTACAATCCTTATATATGTTCGCTGATACCGATTTGAACGAACATAAAAGCCACTCAAACAGTTGATATTGACTGTTTTGTAACCATATTGCTGTTCTATATCGTATTTTCGATATGGTGACGGCAAAAATTTCACAATAATTTACAGATCATCCATTAGACTTATGGAATGGGATAATCTGTTCTTATATTTATATAAACTATATAGAAATAAAAACATATAGTTTCTGTTTATATATAAAGTTTGTTATTTTGTGCAGTGCCTACAGCTAATTTTTTAAGAGATAACGCAAAACCATGAATATCAGGTTGCCAAACGCACCATTAACTGATGAACAATTGCAGCAGCTGAATAACTTGCTTAAAGGCCTTGAAGGCTGGCAGGTAGATTGGCTTTCAGGCTATTTATCCGGTTATCGTGCGGCCCAAAGCAGTTCTGTCGCTGCAGAAATAGCACCTTCTTTATCAGATCAAACTATCAAACTCACCATTCTTTATGGCTCACAAACGGGTAATACAGAGGCTGTTGCCGGACAACTTGCTGAGAAAGCGAAAGTCAGAGGTATTGAAGTCAAGCTTTGGGATATGGCTGAATACAAGGCACGAGAACTCAAAAACGAACAATATCTGGCCGTTTTAACTTCTACGCACGGCGAGGGCGAGCCACCGGATAATGCGATGGATTTATATGAGTTTCTTGGTAGCCGAAAAGCGCCCGGATTAAAAGGTTTGCAATACAGCGTGCTTTCACTGGGTGACTCCAGTTATGAGTATTTCTGTCAAACCGGTAAAGATTTTGACGAGCGTCTGCAAAAACTTGGCGCAACCACTGTTATTCCGCGAGTAGATTGTGATGTGGATTACGATGATCTGGCGGAAAAATGGATTGCTGAATTTGTTGAGTCTCTGACCAGCTCCATGCAGGCCAGTGCAGCTCCACCTTCAGCCTCTGCGGGGCTGAGTCAGGTAGAAACATCAGTTCAATATGATCGTAAAAACCCATTTCCCGCACCATTGCTTGAGAACCAGATTCTTAGTGGTCGTGGCTCCAGCAAGGAGGTCAGACATATTGAAATTTCATTGGAGGGCTCTGGATTACAATACCAGCCGGGGGATGCTTTAGGTGTTTATCCTCAGAATGATCCTGTCCTGGTGGCGATGCTGATTGATGCGCTGGAATTTGATGCTGACAGTCCAGTAGAACTTGATGAACAAACAGAAACCTTAACCAATGCATTGATGCATCATCGTGAAATTACTGTTTTAACCCGGCCATTAGTTGAAAAATGGGCTGAACTGGCCCAGTCCGATGAACTTACTAAACTGATGGAAAACAAAGCCGCCGTCACTGAATGGATCCGTGGCCGTGATGTGTTGGATTTGGTACAAAGCTACCCATTAGCTGACATAGATGCCAATGGCTTTATTAAATTGCTGCGTAAACTGCCGCCAAGATTATATTCGATTGCCTCCAGTCAGGCTGCAGTTGATGAAGAGGTGCATATCACCGTGGCAACGGTTCGTTTTAACGCCCATAACCGTGAGCGGGGCGGGGTAGCCTCAAGCTGGTTAGCTGATCGCTTAGCCGAAGATGCCACTATTCCGGTGTATATCGATGGTAACAAAAACTTCAAATTGCCTGCCGATGATGATGCACCGATAATTATGATTGGCCCAGGTACCGGTGTGGCGCCGTTCAGAAGTTTTATGCAGGAACGTGAAGAGCGGGGCGCTCGTGGAGCTAACTGGCTGTTCTTTGGCGATCAGCATTTCCTGACTGATTTTCTGTATCAGACGGAATGGCTGGCCTGGCGCAAATCCGGGTTGTTAACCCATCTGGACGTCGCATTCTCGCGTGACCAAACCGAGAAAATCTATGTGCAGCACCGACTTCGTGAAAAATCCATCGAAATCTGGAACTGGCTAAAGGAAGGGGCATACATATATGTCTGTGGTGATGCCGATAATATGGCGCCGGATGTCAATGAAGCCCTGATTGATATTATCAGTCAGCAGGGTAATAAAAGCCGTGATGATGCTACTGAATTCCTGCGTCAATTGACGCGTGACAAACGTTACCAACGTGATGTGTACTGATGAATACTAAATTACCTGAAGCAGAACAACTGAAACTCGACAGTCGCTACCTGCGCGGCACTATTGCCGAAGGGCTGGAAGATGCTGTTACCGGTGCGATTTCAGAAGATGACAACAAATTAACCAAATTCCATGGCAGTTATATGCAGGATCATCGGGATTTGCGTGATGAGCGCCGTCGTCAAAAACTCGAACCACTCTATTCGTTTATGGTTCGGCTGCGTATTGCCGGGGGTGTTGTCACTCCGCAGCAATGGCTGGGTTTGGATGCGATTGCCGATGATTGCTCCAATGGCACTTTGCGGATCACTACCCGGCAGACCTTTCAGTATCATGAAGTATTGAAAAAAGATCTGCGTTCCTTGATGCAACAGGTCAACGCCGTGGGCTTGGATACTAAAGGTGCTTGCGGTGATGTGAATCGCAATGTGGTGACCAACGTCAATCCACATCAATCTTCAGTGCATGCGGAAGTGCATCAGATTTCCCAGGCCATCAGCGATCATTTGTGCTGGCAATCCGGTGCCTATGCCGAAATCTGGCTGGGCGAACAATGTGTTTATCAACCGGGAAAATCTGAAGAACCGTTCTATGGTGATCGTTATTTACCGCGTAAATTTAAAATTGGTATCGCCATTCCACCGGAAAACGACAGTGATGTATTGGCCAACGATATTGCGTTAATTGCCATTATTGAAAACGATGAATTAATCGGATTCAACGTCGCTGTTGGTGGCGGTATGGGAATGACTTATGGTGAAACAGCAACCTTTCCACGCTTAGCCACCATGGCCGGTTTTGTCCCTAAAGATAATATCGTCAAAGCCTGCGAAACCATTGCCGCCATTCAACGTGATTATGGTGATCGCAGTGTCAGGGCACATGCTCGTTTTAAATACACCATTGATGATCATGGTATTGAGTGGTTTAACGATAAATTCACCGAATACCAGGGTGAAGCGATGACGCATGCCAGACCGTTTGAATTAGTGCGTAATGGTGATCGGTTTGGCTGGATTCAGGGTGAAGATGGTCAATGGCATCTGACTTTATACATATATAGCGGCCGTGTTGCCGATACGGATACACTGTTGTTACGTACGGCGTTAAGGGAAATTGCCAAGGTGCACACTGGCGAATTTCGCATGACCTGTAATCAAAACCTGATTATTGCCAATATCAGTCCAGCACAAAAACCTGTGATAGAAGCATTGGTTGAGCAATATCAACTGGATATCGGTGATCGTCGTCCGGCATTACGTCTAAATGCAATGGCCTGTGTGGCGTTGCCCACCTGTGGTCTCGCCATGGCTGAATCCGAACGCTATTTACCGACTTTTCTGAGTAAGCTGGAACAGATAATGAGTGATGTGGGTCTGCCGGATGAGCTGATTAATATTCGTATTACAGGTTGTCCCAATGGCTGCGCCAGACCTTACTTGGGTGAAATTGCGTTAACCGGTAAAGCCGTGGGGCGCTATAACCTGAATCTGGGCGCGGATTTCAGCGGGCAGCGATTGAATCGCTTGTATCTGGAAAATGTGGATGAAAAAACTATTCTGGCAACATTGAAACCGATGATCGAACAGTTTGCTGCTGAACGTCAGCAAGATGAGCATTTTGGCGACTTTCTGATCCGTGTCGGTATTCTCGGCACCGAACGGACACCAGAAATGATGCATAAGCCTTTGGTTGATTGAAATCTAACCACAGAGACACAGAGTACACAGAGAAATTAAATAAGTTTTTTTTATGGGTAGGTCGGGTTAGCGTAGCGTAACCCGACAAAATCCGTTTTAAACCTCTGTGCACTCTGTGTCTCTGTGGTTAATCATTCAAAACCTAACTTTAATTCATTCGGCGGTATTTGATACGTTCCGGCTGATGATCTTTACCAAAGCGCTTGAAGTAATCTTCAGCATATTCGCTATAGTTACCTTCAAAAAACACCACGCTGGAATCACCTTCATAGGCAATCATATGTGAACAAACACGATCCAGAAACCAGCGATCATGCGAAATAACTACCGCAGAACCCGGGAAGGAGAGAATGGCTTCTTCCAAAGCGCGTAACGTTTCGATGTCCAAATCATTGGTCGGTTCATCAAGCAATAACACGTTGCCACCTTCTTTAAGCAGTTTGGCCATATGCAAACGATTACGCTCACCGCCGGATAAATCCTTAACGAACTTCTGCTGATCAGAACCCTTAAAGTTAAAGCGTCCACAATACGCACGAGAAGGGGTTTGATAATTTCCGACAGTAATCATATCGGCACCATCAGCAATTTCTTCAAATACTGTTTTTGTGCCATCCAGTTCACGTGCCTGATTTACGTAGGCCAACTGCACTGTGCTACCAATTTCAATTTCACCTGAATCGGGTTTTTCCTCGCCGGTAATCATTCGGAACAAGGTGGATTTACCTGCACCATTCGGCCCGATAATGCCAACAATCGCACCGGGTGGAATGGTTATATTAAGGTTTTCAAACAGCAGTTTATCGCCATACGACTTGGTGACGTTACGCAGTTCAATGACCTTGTCGCCTAAACGTGGGCCAGGTGGAATATAGATTTCCTGAGTTTCATTACGTTTCTGGAATTCACGCGAATTCATTTCTTCAAACTGTTTCAAACGGGCTTTGGATTTTGCCTGACGCCCTTTGGCCCCCTGACGGACCCATTCAAGTTCAGCTTGAATGGCTTTATTATGCGAGGCTTCCTGCTTGGCTTCCTGCGCCAGACGTTGATCTTTTTGTTCCAGCCAGGAAGAGTAGTTGCCTTCATAAGGAATGCCACGACCCCGATCCAGTTCCAGAATCCAGCCAGCGGCGTTGTCGAGGAAATAACGATCATGGGTAATCGCGACAACGGTACCCGGATATTCCTGCAGGAAACGCTCAATCCAGGCAATGGACTCGGCATCCAGATGGTTAGTAGGTTCGTCCAGCAATAACATATCGGGGTTATCAAGCAATAAACGGCATAACGCAACACGGCGACGTTCACCACCCGATAAGACACCCACTTTGGCATCCCATGGCGGTAAACGTAGTGCATCGGCTGCACGCTCCAACGCATTGTCCAGATTGTGTCCATCTTTGGCGGTAATCAGGTTTTCCAGTTCACCCTGTTTTTTGGCCAGTTCATCAAAGTCCGCATCCGGCTCAGCGTATGCCGCATAAATTGCATCCAGTTCATCCAAAGCGGCTTTGACATCGGAGACCGATTCTTCAACGATTTCGCGAACCGTTTTGCTGTCATCCAGTTCCGGTTCCTGAGGCAGATACCCCACCTTCATATTAGGCATCGGCCGAGCCTCACCGATATAGTCGTTATCGACCCCTGCCATAATGCGAAGCAGGGTGGATTTACCTGAGCCATTCAAACCTAACACACCGATTTTGGCGCCAGGAAAGAAGGATAGGGAAATATCTTTTAAAATTTCGCGCTTGGGCGGCACAATTTTGCCCACGCGGTTCATGCTGTATACGTATTGAGCCATTTTAAAATCCAATAAAAACAGGAGTTCAGTAGAAGCGGTGATTCTACCTGAAATTGCTTTTGGATTGGCGGGCGGAACGAAAAACTTTTACTTATTTCGGCTTATCATCAGACCTGAAAATTACTCGCCGATTAAAATCAGTTTCCCAGTTTGTGGATCACGATAAACCTGACCTACAGCTTCGTAGCCACTGCCATCCTGCATTTGTTGCTGCATATTTTCTGGCATTGTTGGCAGTTCTTTGCCCAGGGTAATTTCCTGAGGCTGTACGTCGAAATGGTCCTGTAGATCGGTGCTGAAAGCAACCAATGCAGCGATTAATCCACAAGCAAATACCAGGACAATATCAATCAAATTGGCCAATGGACCCAATGGATCTTCATCGGTATCCAGAAAGGCACTGCGCCGCCATTTATCCATTTTGCTGTTCCAGCTGCGTGAGTGCTGCATCGTACCAACGACGACGCATACGGCCAATGACAAAGCCAATCATGCCAGCCAATAACCCAATAACCGTGGTATCAAACGCAACTGTCATCGCCGTAGTCAAGATTTTTAGTTGTCCCTCGCCTAATGCCGCGAGTCCCGGACCCAAGGGAATCAAGGTGCCCATTAAGCCGAGCATTGGTGCCAGTCTGGTAATAAAATCGGCCCGTTCAATCCGGCGTTTGCCCAAAGCCATCAATGAATGACTGTCTGCCTGACGAGATAAGCGGGCAATTCCCCAAAAACGCTCGCCAATGGCAATACCGGTTTCATATACAGCCAGCCCGACAAAAAACAATAACGCCCAGACCACCGGGGTTAATAATAGTCCGGTCAGTTGGTGCATCAATTCCAGTGAAAAATGGGGATACATTACAAAGCTCCTTTCCGACCGCGCCATAATCCTGCGGCAACGATTACTGATAATGCCAGCAACGTCCATAACCAAAGCAGATTTTTATCGTTAGAGTTGGATTCATCAGCTTGATTAACTTCATCGCTTTGCTGGCTAGCATCCTGATTTAACTGCAATTCCTGGATATGCGTCGGTGATGTTTTAGACTCTGAACTTTGCATTCGACTACGCACTAACACCGCTTCCAATGCTTCAGCTGTATCCGCATCAAGTTGTGATTTCACAAAATCATACATCGGATGATTGGCATGGGTATGACCACTGCCGGGAATGCCTTTTTCAAGAATATTGGCAGCAAATTGCTCAGCCAGTTGTCGTTTTGTCGCCATATCGGCATCCCAAAAGCCTTTATCAATCGCCACCAGCATGACTGCCAGAATATTAGTTTGAACATGCTGTCGATGACTTTCACTGAGAAACGAATCCAGTCCCAATTGCAGACTGTCATCCACATATACGGCTTTCACTTCTTCCCAGACCTGATCGGTAATGATCTCGGGACTGGTTACCTGCCAACCCCAAAGATATTCAATAAACTCACTGCCCATGGTGCGGGCACCGGCATAACCTTCATTCATTAACGGCTTAATCCATTGTGGATTCAGATAACGGGCACGCAGCTCCCCCAGCAGGGCTTGTGGCAGATTATCGATCCGCAGATTATCGTTATTACTGTGATTAATCACCGCGCTGCCAGGTTGCTGACCACTGACTGTTTCCACCGCCAGATTAAAACCACCGAGATAATCAAATGCATCATTGTTATCCATCAGGCCATACAGGTTACTGGCACGTCCCAGGAACGTCTGTGACACACCGGCAAGTTGCTGTTTGAACAAGTCCGGTTGCGATTCACCCTGCAGACCACTGCCATAAGCATGTGCCATACGTTTGATAAATACATCCGCCAGTTCACTACGATCTTCCCAGGCAGACGAACGCTCTACCAGACGATTAATCCCAGCACCATAAGAACCCGGGGCAATACCAAATACTCGAAGGCTTGTTTCACGACCTAATTGTGCCGGATCGATATCCGGTTGTTGGGCCAGCCGTTGTCTGGCTTCATTCACCCAATTGGCGGCCACCAGATTTTTATCCAAAGCTTCATCGCCGCCTTGTTGCCATTCACCTAATGGTTCCAAAGCAGCGTTAAGGGCGACTGCCAGGGCAGGATAATCACGGATAATCAGATCACGACTGGCATCCAAGGCCAATAAGCTGGCTTTATCCAGCAATACCAGATGTTCGCCATATAAATCCCTGAATAAACCTGAGGTGGTAAACAGTACATCCAGCCGCTGTGGTTGTTCTGCCGTTAATGGAAGACGTTCCAGACCTTTAATAATGCCGCGGCTATTCCATATCGGGCGGACACCCAACATTTTCATGCCAAAGGCAATCATTGCACCTTCATCTCGAACCGAATCAGAAGCCCAGAGAATGACGCCTTGTTTATTGCGATCGCCTACTTCATGACCTTCAATATTGCCTTTTTCACCGGTCAATACCGGCGCAGCCAGTTGCTGACCGATATCAAAACCCACACGGGTAGGCAGTAAGCTGCCGTCCAAAGCATAGAAATTTCGTCCGGTGGGCAGGGCATCTGGCGTTCGAATAGGATCATTGCCTTTCCCTGGAGAGATAAAACGTCCATTCAGGCCATTCAGTAGGGCGTCAATTTCAGCGGCAGGAGACATTTGTAACCTCTGATATATCTCATCGCGTTGTTGTTCACTGGGCTCGGATTTATCCAGCATTGAATTCATCATGGTATCCAGACCTTCAGCTGACCAGTCACGACCAAATACATGCAATCCCAATGGCATAAAGGTTTCCTGAAAATGCGTCAGATAATGACCAACTTCATGCAGCAGAAAATCATCATCAATTTCGTCAAAACCGGCACCACGAACTTGCAGCTCTTCATCCATGCTGGCGATCAATTCATCACGCAGCCCCATGGTTTCGATTTGTTCACGCAGGCTGCGAATAGCCCGATCCCGTGTGGCTTTATCTGAAGCCGCTTCGGCGCTTTCAATCAACTGACGTAGTTGCAGCAAATCGTCATACAGTTCAGTGACGGCGAGCGGGGGAGTTAAATGATCGATGATAACTGCCTGCCCGCGACGTTTGGCCTGTATGCCTTCGCCAACACCATCAACTATATATGGATAAAGTCCAGGCACATCACCGGCGATAATACTAGGGTAATCATCTTCGCCCAGACCTACACTGCGTTTGGGTAAAAACTCATAGGTGGAATGTCGACCAATATGCACCATGGCATCAGCGTTAAATGTTGACTGAATATAGTGATAAAACGCCAGATATTGATGCGGCGGAGGGAAAGACATATTGGCATGCAACAGTTCTTCATGGATCTCCCAACCGCGAGGTGGTTGCGGACCGATAAATACATTGCCAAATTGCACGCCGGGTATCAGTAGTTGATTATCCCAAACCATCACTTTGCCGGGTATTTTACCCCAGCCACGAATACCTTCGATCTGCATTTCCAACAGGGCATCATGTAATGATTTGCTATGCTGCCAGTCAGGTTGTTCACCTTGAGCAGCTGCATCGATTATCTGCTGATAATCTTGTTCCAGCTGGGTTAATAAATCCAATGCACGACTGCGGCCGGGATGACGCAAACCATCCAGCGCGTGATGAATATCCGTAGAGGTCTGCTGCATAAATGCCGACAGTAACTTCAGTTGAGATTGCCGAACGGTTACATTTTCCAATGCCAGAGCCTGCTTAATAGCATCACGCATCCGCTG